>JBAUMA010000239.1:0-2949 GCA_049578485.1 Specibacter sp. | reverse complement strand
CTGTACCTGTTCCACTGGCCCCTGCTGGTGTTCTTCCTCATGGTGTCCGGCCGGGACCACGCCGGGCCCAAGGCCGGTTTTGCCATCATCGTCATCTCGGTGGTGGCTGCGCTGCTGGCCACCAAGTATATTGACGCCCCGCTGCGCAGCAACCCATGGATTGCCGGAAACCGCATCCGGGGCGCCCTGGTCATCGGGGTGTGCCTTGCTTTGGTCGCCGTGCCGCTCGGAGCGTGGCAGGGCCATGTCAAGGCCCAAACGGCAGCCGCCGGCAAACAGGTCCCCACGGACAACCCGGGGGCCCTGTCCGTGATGCCCGGCTACGTGGACAAGGTCTCGGAGGGTGCCGCAGTCCTGCCGGCGCTGGACGGCATCATCAACGACTGGCCACAGTATGCGGGTTCCTGCGAGGGGGACGCCGTCCCGGAATTCGAGGAACTGGCCAAGTTCTGCACGCAGGACGGAGTGTTGGACGGGACCGCCTCGGCGACGGTCGTCGTCGTCGGAAATTCCCATGCGGACCACATGTCCGGGGCCGTGCGGAGCCTGGCGGTGAAGAACCACTGGCGGGTGGTGAAGATTCTCGGCCTGGGTTGCGTCTATGGGGCAGACACCGCGATTCAGGAGCCGCGCTGCAAGACCTTTAACGAGCAGGCCACCGCCTACGTGATGGCCCTGAAGCCCCAGAAGGTCTTCACCATCGCCACCCGCACCACCGAATCGACGCCCAAGGAAGCCCTGGTGCCCGGCTACGCCCAAACGGTCAAGACCTTTACCGACGCGGGGATCGGCGTGGTGGGTGTCCGGGACAATCCCCGCTTCAAGGTCAACATGCCGTGGTGCGTGAGCAAGAACGGCGATGAGTCTCCACAGTGCCGCGTCCCGCTGGAGACCGTCATGCCGGCGGTGTCGCCGCTGAAGGGCTTTGCCGCGGGAAACAAGAAGTTCTTCCCCGTGGACATGACGGACCTGCTGTGCCCGCGCGGCGTGTGCCAGGCCGTGATCGGCAACGTCCACGTCTACATCGACACCAACCATGTCAGCCAAACCTATTGGAACACCATGGCCGTGGAATTTGGCCGGCGGCTTACAACACAGAAGGGCTGGTAGGTGCGCCGGTGTGACGCATCCCTCGCAGGCCCGTGGAATAGGGCATCGGGGCCTTTCGTTTTAGAATGTAAGCAACGCACAGGCCAGCTTCGTAATCACGGGACCGGTCATCGGATGCGCACCCCGCCGGTTCTACCCCTGCCAAGGAGCCTTCGTGTCCCAGCCTGAAATTCATGACCCCTTCGCCTTTGTTGGCCTGACCTACGACGACGTCCTGCTCCTTCCCGGGCACACCAACGTCATCCCGTCCGAAGCCGACACCAGCTCGCGCGTTTCCAAGCGGATCACGGTGCAGACACCGCTGCTCTCCGCCGCCATGGACACCGTGACCGAATCCCGCATGGCCATCGCCATGGCCCGCCAGGGTGGGTTGGGCGTTGTGCACCGCAACCTCTCCATTGAGCGCCAGGCCGAGGAAGTCGACCTGGTCAAGCGCAGCGAGTCGGGCATGATCACCAACCCCGTCACGGTGGGACCCGATGCCACGCTGGCCGAGCTCGATGAGCTGTGCTCCCGTTTCCGTGTCTCCGGCCTGCCCGTGGTCGACGCCGATGGCCGCCTGGTGGGCATCGTCACCAACCGCGACACCGTGTTCATCCCGGAAAGCGAATACTCCGGGCGCCTTGTCCGCGACGTCATGACGCATATGCCGCTGATCACCGGCCGGGTCGGCATCAGCCGCGAGGACGCCTCGAAGCTGCTGGGCCAGAACAAGATTGAAAAGCTCCCCCTGGTGGATGACGCCGGCGTGCTCCGCGGCCTGATCACCGTCAAGGACTTTGCCAAGGCCGAGCAGTATCCCTTGGCCACCAAGGACGACGGCGGACGCCTGCGCGTTGGTGCCGCGATCGGCTTCTTCGGCGACGGTTTTGAGCGTGCCATGACCCTGGTAGACGCCGGCGTGGACGCCTTGTTCGTTGACACCGCCAACGGCCACAGCCAGGGCGTGCTGGAAATGATCACCCGCTTGAAGAACGAAAAGCGCGCGGCCCACGTTGACGTCATCGGCGGCCAGGCCGCCACCCGTGAAGGCGCCCAGGCCCTGATCGACGCCGGTGCCGACGGCATCAAGGTTGGCGTTGGCCCGGGTTCCATCTGCACCACCCGCGTGGTGGCCGGCGTCGGCGTCCCGCAGATCACCGCCATCTACGAATCCGCCAAGGCTGCCATTCCGGCCGGCGTGCCGTTGATCGCCGACGGCGGCCTGCAGTACTCCGGCGACATCGGCAAGGCACTGGTTGCCGGCGCCGACACCGTCATGCTGGGCTCCCTGCTGGCCGGCACCGAGGAATCCCCCGGGGACCTGGTGTTCATCAACGGCAAGCAGTACAAGGCGTACCGCGGCATGGGCTCGCTGGGCGCCATGCAGTCCCGCGGGAAGAACACCTCCTACTCCAAGGACCGCTACTTCCAGGCCGACGTCTCCGGCGATGACAAGCTCATCCCCGAAGGCATCGAAGGCCGAGTGGCCTACCGCGGCCCGGTCTCCTCCGTGGCCTACCAGCTGGTGGGCGGCCTGCGCCAGACCATGTTCTACGTTGGTTCCCCGACCATCCCCGAGCTGAAGGCCCGCGGCAAGTTTGTCCGCATCACGGCCGCCGGCTTGAAGGAATCGCACCCGCACGACATCCAGATGACGGTCGAGGCACCGAACTACGGTTCCAAGTAGCCGCATGCTCTCTGACCGGTGGTCGAGCTTGTCGAGACCTGCTGAGGGGACGCATCACCCCTGTTGAGGGGGCATATCTCCCACTCCAGGCGTAGGAGATATGCCCTTTCAACTACTCTTTTTTGCTACGACGACGGCGGTCCCGCACCTTTGATTTCAAGGTGCGGGAC
>JBAUMA010000238.1:0-2961 GCA_049578485.1 Specibacter sp. | reverse complement strand
CACTGGATCCGGGCCCCACAATCGTTTCCACTCCTTGTGGCGCTTAGCTGGGGGTGTCGGGTTTGGGCGCCTTGAAGCCGCCGCGGCCCTGTACCAGGATCACCACGGCAAGCCCGGCAATGATCAGGGCCAGCCCCAGATACGTGCCGGAGGGCAGCTGCTCACCCAGGAAGATGGCCGCAAGCACCGCCGCGCCAGGGATTTCCAACAGGATCATCATCGACACCACCAGGGGCGGGATGGTTGCCAACAGGTGGTTGAAGATAGTGTGGCCAAGGATTTGCGCGGCAATCGTGACCCCGAGGATCCCCCACCACGCCTCAGGGGGAAGGTTGACCAGCGGTTGTCCGAACACGAGGCACATGAGCAACAGCATGAGTGAGGCGATGCTGTAGCAGATGCTCGAGTACACCGAGGTGGACATGCTCTTCCTGGCCTTGGCACCGGCCATCGTGTAGATGGCCGCGAGTGCACCTCCGGCAAGGGCCAGGATGTCGCCCAGCAGCGCATCCCGTGAGACCCCCACATCGAATCCGGTAATGACCACCACGCCTCCCAGGGCGATGCCCAGGCCCAGCAGTATAACTTTGGGCGGTTTGCGGCCCCTGCTCCACTGAAACAAGGCGATCCAGGCGGCCTGCAGGCACACCAACGCGGTTGCAGCGGCGACGCTGGTCAGTTTCACCGAGGTGACGAAGCAGGCAAAGTGCAGGGCCAAGGCCGTCGCCGCGATGGCGGAGTATTTCAGCTCCGTGCGGGTCAGGTTCGCAAATGCCTTCCTGTTCCCCACCAGGGCCGGGGTTCCCATGGCCACGGCACCCAGGGCGTTGCGCCAGAACGCGATGGTGAGGGCCGGAGCGGCCGTCGCAGCCATGATCGGACCCGACGCCGACACTCCAAGGATGCCGACCACGGCCAATAAGAAGATCACTTCACAACAGTAGGTGACGGCGTCGCGTCGCAAAGAACTTTGCGGGCAAATTCACGCGGCATCGGATCCGGCGCCGGCATGGGAAGTTAAACAAAAACATCCCGGTCCGTGAGGACCGGGATGTTTACCATGGTGGAGGCACGGGGACTCGAACCCCGAACCCCCTGCTTGCAAAGCAGGTGCGCTACCAATTGCGCCATGCCCCCATGAGGGTGGTTCAGTATTTCCGAAGTTATTTGACGGTATCCGTCGCATCACTCCAGGTTGCCTTCGCAACTTTGGATTCCCGCCATTTCTTATTGACAATAACAGCGGCGCCAAGAGCTGCGACCAAAATCAACAACTTCTTCACTTCACACCATCCTTGCCTAAGAACCGGTAGGTTCCGTGGGCGCACCAGGACTTGAACCTGGGACCTCTTCGTTATCAGCGAAGCGCTCTAACCGCCTGAGCTATGCGCCCTCATTGGCCCTCATCGGGCCGAGATAAAACTTTACCCCACACATTCCCAAACTCACAAATCGGCGGGTCCAACAGGTGGTTGAACCCGCCAATTCAATGATTTTTGCGAATATTTCAAACGAAATTAATCGTCCGTCAGGGTCACGCCAATGCCGCCAACGAGGGTGGCGGAGATGTTGTACAGGACAGCCGACAGCATGGACAGCGTGGTCAGCAGCACTACGTTGACGACAGCGATGATGGTCGAGTACGAGGCCACCTGGCCCAGCGACGCGAACTTCATGAGGTCGAAGGCGGCGCCGCCCTCTGAACCCTGAATATCGGTCATGAGCGCATTGACCTTGTCGAACAGGCCAATGACGTCCAGCACGGACCAAAGCACGATGGAGGCAACCACGGTGATGATGCCCAGGGCAACCGACAGCAAAAATGCCATCTTCAACACCGACCACGGCTCAATCTTGCTCACCAGGAGGCGGGCACGACGGGCCTTGGCTTTCGGCGCGGGCTTGACCAACGGGGGTCGTGCCGGTGCCGGCCGCTTTGCCGCAGCTGATGCGGAGGCAGGCCCTGAGGAGGTGCCCGGACGCTGGGGTGGACGCGCCGGAGCACTTACCCTCGGGGCGGTAGCTGGCCGCTGGTTCGGGTTATTCGTGCTCAATCGGTACCTCCATTTGACGCGTCATTATCGTTTAACGGTACTTCATCTACCTGATTGTTTGCTCCGAGACCTTGGTCACCAGTGTCGGCACCGTCTTCGGCCACCACGGAAGCACCCTCAATTTCCGTGGAATCCTCAAGATCTTCGTCTTGTTCCAGGCCGCGTTCGCTGTTGCGGGCAACCTCGATGATCCGGTCGTTTTTGTCGGGTTTGGCAAAGATGACGCCCATCGTGTCACGTCCCTTGGCCGGGACCTCGGAGACGTTGGAGCGGACCACCTTGCCGCCGCTCATGACCACCAGCACCTCGTCGTCTTCCTGCACGATCAGGGCACCCACCAGGTCGCCACGGTCCTCCACGAGCTTGGCAACCTTGATGCCCAGCCCGCCGCGACCCTGGAGGCGGTATTCGTCGACAGCCGTGCGCTTGGCGTAGCCGCCTTCCGTCACGATGAACACATAGGAATCGTCGGTAACGACGGCAGCCGCCAGGAGTTCGTCGCGATCCCGGAACTTCATGCCGGTCACGCCCGAGGTTGCCCGCCCCATGGGACGCAGCGCCTCGTTGGTGGCAGTAAAGCGGATGGACTGGCCCTTGCGTGAGACCAGCAGCAGGTCATCTGTTTCGGAGACCAGCTGTGCGGAGACCAGTTCGTCGTCGTCGCGCAGGTTGATGGCGATGACGCCGGCGGAACGGTTGGTGTCGTAGTCCTCCAGGCGGGTCTTCTTCACCAGGCTGTTGCGTGTTGCCAGCACCAGGAAGGGGGACTGCTGGTAGTCATTGAGCTCCATGACCTGGGCGATCTTCTCGTCAGGCTGGAACGCCAGCAGGTTGGCCACGTGCTGTCCCTTGGCGTCGCGTCCGGCTTCTGCGAGTTCGTACGCCTTGGCCCGGTAGACGCGGCCCA
>JBAUMA010000237.1:0-1537 GCA_049578485.1 Specibacter sp. | reverse complement strand
GTCCTGTTCATCACGCTGCTGTCCATCGGCGGCGCCACCGCACTGATCGGGCTGCTGCCCACCCACGCCAGCATCGGTGCCGCGGCCCCGGTGCTGCTGGTGCTTTGCCGCATGGTCCAGGGCTTCTCCGCCGGCGGTGAATCGGTCGGTGCCCCGGCCTTCGTTTTTGAGCACGCGCCGATCAACCGCCGCGGACTCTGGCTGAACCTCACCCTGGCCGCGACGGCGCTGCCCTCGGTCTTCGGCGGAACCCTGATCCTTGTCCTTTCCAGCTCGATGTCCAGCGAATCGTTCATGGCCTGGGGATGGCGCATCCCGTTCCTCATCGCCCTGCCGATGGCCTTCTTCGGGCTGTGGATCCGTTCCAAGACCGAGGAATCCGAGGAGTTCAAGCAGGTCCTGGCCAAGGAGTCGACCAAGGAATACAGCCCCATCCGCCAGGCCTTTGCCGAGAACAAGCTCCGCATGCTCCAGGTGATCTTCGTGATGGGCCTGACCGCCATGGGCTTCTACTTCCTCTCCGGCTACTTTGTCTCCTACATCCAGGTCAGCGGACACCTCAGCCGCGAACAGTCGCTGCTCTCAAACGCGGCGGCCATGCTGCTCTACGCCGTGCTGCTTCCGATCGGCGGCATCATCGGCGACCGGGTGGGCCGCAAGCCCATGCTGATCGCCGGATCCGCAGCCCTCGCCCTGCTCGCGATTCCCTGCTTCATGCTGGTCACCAGCGGCTCCCTGCCCCTGGCCATCGCCGGGCAGATGCTCTTTGTGGTCCCCATGTGCATCTACGGCGGCGGTGCGTACACGTTCTTCGTGGAAATCTTCACCACGCGGACCCGCTTCACCTCGGCGGCCATCAGCTACAACGTCGCCTATGCGATCTTCGGCGGCTCGGCCCCGTTCATCGGCACGGCACTCGTTTCCCAAACGGGAGTCAGCGCGGCACCGGGCTACTACATGGCCGCCGCCGCGGTGATCGTGTTCCTGCTGCTGACCCTGACCAAGGTCCCCGAAACGCACCGTCGCGTCGGCTGACCCCGCCAAGCCGAGCACCCTCCACCACCCGCATCATTCCTCCCCGATCCAACGTTTCACCGCTAGGAGCAACACCATGAACGCCACCACCTTCCTCACCGACTTCCACCACGTAGCCACCTTCGGCGCCACCGACAACCACGGGGTGGAGCGCCAGGCGGCAACGGCCGAGGACAAGCTGAGCCGCGACTGGTTTGCGACCTTCGCCGCGGAGCGCGGGTGGGAGGTGCGCGTCGACGGCATCGGCAACATGTTCGCCCTGATCGACATGGTTCCCGGCGCCCCCTACGTCATGCTCGGTTCCCACCTGGACTCCCAGCCGCTGGGCGGCAGGTTCGACGGCGCCTACGGCGTGCTTGCGGCCCTGCATGCGGCCGCGGAGGTCGCCGACCGCGTGGCGGCCGGCGGAACCGCGCCGGAATACAACTTGGCGGTGGTGAACTGGTTCAACGAGGAGGGCGGACGATTTGCCCCCTCGATCATGGGATCCTCGGTCTTTGCC
>JBAUMA010000236.1:0-6465 GCA_049578485.1 Specibacter sp. | reverse complement strand
TCCTTCGTCGGTGATTTCGTAGATGGAACGTTCCGGGCGCTGGCCGTCGCGCTCGGTCTCCGTCACCCGCACCAGGCCTTCACGGCTGAGCCGGTCGATCGTGGTGTAAAGGCTGGCGCGCTGGCTGACATTGACCACTTGGTCCTTGCCGCGCAGGGTGATCAGCTGCTGCATGCGGTACGGGTGCATGGGCGCTTCTTCAAGCAGAGCAAGCACGGCCAAAGCCAGGGAGGACCGTTTTGTCATAGTCATAATATTACTAATCGCTTTATGACTTTGCCAGCAAAATCCGCTCCGAAAGAATGTGGCATCCGTCACTGGCGATGGCACTGTCTCATCCCAGGTGGATCACTCTTGCTACACCTGGACCATTGGCAAGATCTACCTCACTCCACCTGGACCACTAGAACGTGATTCACACCTGTCTGGGTGCCTTCATATCGTGTCCCGTATAGGACGCCCGGGCACCGGGCTTTTTTACGGGCGGGGTATACGGGAATCCGGCTACCGCGGAAGCACGAGGATTGTTGTTCCGGGGATTTTGCGTGGTGACTGGACCGGTCATGGACCGGCTTATGGGACACTTCGGCGGCGTCTATACAGGACAGTTCTTAAGGACATCCCCGTCTATTCTTGGCCCTTCGGCCGTTTTCTCATTTGATCGATATCTACAGGCTGCGACTCCGCGGCTGTATGGTGCACTCAGGGAACAATCACCATTCTTGGTGGCCGCAGCACACGTGAAGGGTACCTAACCATGACCAGAAATTCAGCGCCTCCGCAAGGCACTTGGTTCCGGGCTTGGGGCGGTCTGGTCGTTGGCATTTGTGTCGTCGTTCCGGTTTTTCTGCGGCTTGGGCGCGGAGAGTGGACGTGGGTAGATCTATTTTTGCTGGTGGCAGGCATCGCATTGATCGTTTTTTGGGCTGTCAAGCTCGTTTCGCTTGGCAGGACCAGCGGCAGAAAGTCTCATGGGAAACAAGACATTCGTGGTTCTGGCAGCGACCAATTGCTTTAGACAGGGCTTCCCGGATTGATCCATTCGCACTTCCGCGCAGTGCTTGTCGACAAAGGAGTCCAGAGAAGGTTCCGCCAACGGACTTCACTGTGCTTGATTTGACCAGCCCTGCAGAGGCAAGTGAGGCAATGCATAGTTTGTGAAGCCTCCGGCAGGAAAGCAATTTCTGCCGGCATTGTTGGTAGCCGCTGGCCGTGAGGTTCTTGCAGGAAGCGTCCCATGAGCCGGGCCGTTAGTGCCTAGACGGGCAAAGTGGCCACGGGAGCGCAAGTCAGCGTGATTGAAAGTGAGACCCGGTGAGCGTGAACTCCGAAAAAGATGTTTGGATTCCCCGAATTGGTCCGAAAGCAACGACAGAGCGCCGACTGGGGAACTGGATCATAGTTGCGGGCCTACTCTTGGCTCTGGGAATCCTAGCTTTTCTGTTGCTAAGAATAACTCATGCTCTTCCCCCCGAACTGATCACACCAGCCAAGATCTACGTCGTCGTTTTCACCATCTACGGCACCCTCATGGCCCCGTGTGGCTATCTGCCAATGTACTTCCTAGCCGGACGATCGGCGGCGCGCTTCGTCGGGCCAAATAGGACTAAACGAAAACGGATTCCAGTCGCCTGGTTACGTGACCCAGCAGTATTTGACAGACTCCTACAGTACGATTCCCCAGGCAGTGATACTAGCCTCCCCTATGCAAAAATCACCGACCCTCACCACGACGACCTCGTCGCCGAGTACAAAAGAAAACAACAACAGCGGCGCCACACCAATTCCTAATAGATGCGCATACATCAATAGTCGAAGCCACACCCATTGCGACCTGAGCGCATTGAAGGAATCCAGGGTCCTCTTGACTCGATCATTTATCGATGTGCCCGTCCCGCCGGAGGTTCCGCTATCAAACAGGAAGTGACGTCCGGCGCGTGCGCCAGCCTGTGAAAGTTTTGTTTTGAAGAGTGGTCTACCTTGCGATATGAAATGAGCACCCATGCCTCCCCCACTTACCCTCAATGTCAGCGATCAAGACATCGACGATCTGTACCACCGGCTCCGGGGCACACGGTGGGCGGAGCGCTGGCCGTCCACGAGTTGGGAAGCGGGCACTGACGAGGGCGAGCTCCGTCGCTTAGTTGCCTACTGGCTGGACGATTTCAATTGGGATACGCAACAACGTCGAATCGAGGCCCTGCCCTGGCGCACAGCCGATATCGATGGCACCGCCATCACGTACCTCCGATTCGACGCAGAGACCCAAGGGGGCCTTCCGATCATCCTTACTAACGGGTGGCCAAGCACGGCACTCGAGCTCGTTGAACTTGCCCAGCGCTTGGCGACACCCTCATGTTTCGGCGGCGACCCCAGTAGTTCCATCACCGTGATCGTCCCAGCACTGCCAGGGCTGCCCTTCTCCCCCCAGCGCCCCACCTTTGGCGAGCAGACCCACGAACTCTGGCACCAACTTATGACCGACCACCTCGGTTTCACCCGGTACGCCGCACATGGAGGCGACCTCGGGGCGGGCATCACCTCACGGCTTGCCCAAGCCCACCCCAAAGCGGTCGCGGGTATCCACCTCTTGGCAGTCGCAGCCCCACTCCACGTCGAGGCGACAACACTTACCGCACAGGAACGAGAACACCTGATCCGGGTTGACGCGTGGGTCGCAGCAGAGGGCGCGTACCAACACCAGCAACAGACGCGACCTCTCACGCTTGCACCAGCACTATCCGACTCTCCGGTGGGGCTACTATCCTGGATACTCGAAAAGCACCGAGCCTGGAGCGACTGCGGAGGAGATGTCTCGACACGATTCAGCGACGACTACCTGATCACCCTCGCCTCCGTCTACTGGTTCACAAACTCCATTGGGACCTCATTGCGCCCCTACTACGAGTTCGCAGCCGGCTTCACCACCCGCGTAGACCGCGTGATCGTTCCGACCGCCCTGGCCCTCTTCCCCCAGGATCTTTCCAGCCCACCTCGCAGTTGGGCAGAACGGACGTACGACGTAAAGCAATACACGCTTATGCCCCGCGGCGGACACTTCGCTCCCCACGAAGAACCAGCCCTGCTGGCTGCCGACATCATGGCCTTCCTTAAGACACTATGACCCGAGGGTAAGCGGCAAGGGAACCCGAGCGGACCGTGCCGGTGAGGGGTCCTCTTGCGGGATACAGGGGCACTAGACGCGGTTCAGGCGGATCTGCTGCACTCGGGCTCGACTGGGCCTGGGTCTCGACAAGTTGGACCACCCGAACAAGCTGGACCACCGCGACAAGCTCGAGCACCGGGACATGCACGGGCTACGGCTGGAAGCGGTATCCCATGCCGGCCTCGGTGAGCAGGTGCACCGGATTGCCCGGATCCAACTCCAGCTTGCGACGCAACTGCGCCATGTACACCCGCAGGTAATGGGTTTCCTTGGCGTACGCCGGCCCCCACACCTCCGTCAGGATTTGCTGCTGGCTGACCAGGCGGCCGGGATTGCGCACCAGCAGTTCCAGCACACTCCACTCGGTGGGCGTCATGCGCACGGATTCCCCCGCCCGAGTGACTTTCTTGTTGGCCAAGTCAACCGTGAATTCGGCCGTCTCCACGGTGGGTTCGGACACCTGCGAACCGGATCGTCGAGTGGCGGCCCGCAGCCGTGCCAGCAGCTCGTCAAGGCCAAACGGCTTCGTGACGTAGTCGTCGGCTCCGGCGTCCAGGGCCTCAACCTTGTCGTGTGAGCCGTGCCTGGCCGACAACACGATGATCGGCACCTCGGTCCAGCCGCGCAACCCGGCAATCACCTCCAGCCCGTCCATGTCGGGCAGCCCCAGGTCAAGGACGACGACGTCGATCGGCTGGGTCTGTGCGGCCTGCAACGCGGCGATCCCGTTGGCCGCCGGCACCACGGTGTAGCCGTGGGCGTGGAGGTTGATTTGCAGGGCCCGCAGGATCTGCGGTTCGTCATCGACGATCAATACTGTGGTCACGGTGGCGTCCCCTTCAGGCTGGCTGGTTGGTGGTGCCGGTGGACAGGGGAAGCCGCACGATCATGGTCAATCCGCCACCGGGCGTTTCCTCGGCTTCCAGGACTCCGCCCATGATTTCGGTGAAGCCCTTGGCCACTGCCAGCCCGAGCCCCACCCCGGTGCCGCCCTGCGCACCGTAGGAGACGTCGTCGAGCCTTTGGAAGGGCCGGAACATGGCCATGACGTTCTCCGCCGGGACCCCTTTGCCATGGTCCACAATACGCAGTTCGCTGGCGGGACGCCCTTCAATGGTCGCGCTGCCGCTGCCGCCCACCGAACCCAGCAGCAGGATATCCGAATCCGGCGCGTACTTGACCGCGTTCTCAACGATGTTGGCGATGACCCGCTCCAGCAGGCCCGGGTCTGCCTCGACGGCTGGCATGTTGGCGGGCAGCTCGCTGCGCACCCGCCCGGCGGGGACCCCGTGCAGGGCCGCCGGCAGGACTTCCTGCCAGGCCACCGGCCCCAGGACCGGCTGCACCATGTCGGCACTGAGCCGGGACATGTCCAGCAGGTTCCCCACCAGGGCGTCCATCCTGTCGGCGTAGTGCTCAATGGTAGCCAGAAGTTCCGCCTCGTCGGCCGGGTCGAATTGCACATCGGTTTGGCGCAGGCTGCTCACGGCCAGCTTGATGCCGGCCAGCGGGGTGCGGAGGTCGTGGGAGACTGCGCGCAGGACGGAGGTGCGGATCTTGTTGTCCTGGGCCAGCTGCTGGTATTCGCGCTGGGTGACGGTGAGTGCCTCGCGCTGCTCCAGTGCTATCAGGTGCGCACCAAAGGCGCCGAGCAGGCGCCTGTCGCTGGCCGGCAGGATCCGCCCGCTGAGGCCGAGGACCCAATGCTCGGATATTTCCTCCACGTTGTCGGCCTGGTCGGGTGTTGCCGGCGGGTCCTCCCCCACGCTGGCATCAGGGCGCCACAAGCTCAAGTCGCTGCCCATCCCGCTAAACAAGGCCACCGACCGCATGCCAAAGTGTTCGCGGACTTGTTCCAGAAACACCTGCACGGTGTCCTGGGAGGCCAGGATGCCGCGGGCAAGTTCGCTCAAGGTGGCCGCCTCGGCGCCCGCCTTGGTGGCCTCCCGTGACCTGCGGGCCGACTGGTCGACGGCGAGCGCCACTGCGACGGCCACCACCAGGAAGATGGCCAGCGCCAGCAGGTTCTCCGGGTCGCTGATGGTCAAGGTGTCGATGGGCGGGGCCGAATAGTAGTTCAGCAGCAGGCTGCTCCAGACGGCTGCCACCACGGCCGGCCACAGCCCGCCCACCAGGGCCACGGCAATCGTGGCGGCAAATTGGATGAGCATGGTCAGCTCAAGGCTCAGCTCGTTGGTGAACAGCTGGACCACCACCGGCAGCACCACGGCGAGCGCGAAACCGGCAATGACCCGTTTTCTGTTCAGCTCGCCCCGGCTGAGTCGCGGACGGCTCTTGCCCACCAGGGGGTGCGGGACCATGTGCACGTCGATGTCCCCGGCGTCCCTGACCACCCTTGCCCCCACGCCGGGGCTGGCCAGCACGCCCAGCAGCGGTTTGCGGCGTGAGGAGCCGATGACGATTTGGGTGGCACCCACACTGCGGGCAAAGTCCAGCAGCGCCCGGGCAGGGTCCTCCCCGCCCACCGAGTGGTAGGTTCCGCCGAGGTCGGTGACGAGCTGGCGCTGACTTTCCAGGGCCAGCGGCACGCCCCCGGCCACGCCGTCGGACCGTGGAATGTGCACGGCCAGGAGTTCACCGCCGCTGACCCGGCTCAGGATCCTGGCAGCCCGGCGCAACAAGAACTCCCCTTCAGCCCCGCCCGTCAGCCCCACCACGATCCGTTCGCGGGTGGGCCAGCTTGCCTCAATCCCGTGGGTTTGGCGGTACTTGGCGACCCCCTCCTCCACGCGGTCCGCCAGCCACAGCAGGGCCAGTTCGCGCAGGGCCGTCAGGTTTCCGAGCCGGAAGTAGTTGGCCAGGGCCGCGTCCACCTTGTCGCGGGCGTATACGTTGCCGGCGGTGAGGCGTTGGCGAAGCAGTTCCGGGGGAATGTCCACGAGTTCTATCTGGTCCGCGCGGCGCACCACCTCGTCCGGCACGGTTTCTTGTTGCCTGACGCCCGTAATGGACTCCACCACGTCCCCCAGCGAGGCCAGGTGTTGGACGTTGACAGTGGAGTACACGTCGATGCCGGCGGCCAGCAGCGCCTCAACATCCTGCCAGCGCTTGGCATTCCCGGCCCCGGGCACATTGGAGTGGGCGTATTCGTCCACGAGCGCCAGGGCCGGGCGCCGGGCCAGCAGGGCCGCAACGTCAAGCTCGTCAAAGTCGGTGTCACGGTAGCTGATCTTCATGGGGGGCAGCTGTTCGAGCCCGGCCAGTTGGGCCCGGGTTTGTTCGCGTCCGTGGTCCAGGACAATGCCCGCCACCACGTCCACCCCGGCCGCCGCCTGGAC
>JBAUMA010000235.1:0-6459 GCA_049578485.1 Specibacter sp. | reverse complement strand
GGGCAACATCATCCCGATCGGCTCGGGCCTGCACCTGCAGGATGCCGTGTACAAGGCCAGCGCCGAGGCAGGCTCCACTCAGGAGTTTGTCCTGGGCATCATCCCCACATCGCTATTCTCGGCACTGACCAGCGGCAACATCCTGCAGACGCTGTTGGTGGCCCTGCTGGTGGGCTTTGCGCTGCAAAAGCTGGGCAAGACCGGCAAGGCCGTGCTGACGGGCATCTCCCACATCCAGGCCGTGGTGTTCCGCATCCTGGTCATGATCATGTGGACAGCGCCCATCGGGGCGTTCGGCGCCATCGCCGCCGTCGTCGGAGTCACGGGATGGGCCGCCATCGGCTCGCTGGCACTGCTCATGGTGGCGTTCTACCTGACCTGCGCCGTGTTCGTCGTGGTGGTCCTGGGGCTGATTCTCAAACTGGCCACGGGCTTCAACATCTTCAAGCTGATGCGCTACCTTGGCCGTGAATACTTGCTCATCGTCTCCACCTCATCCTCCGACGTCGCCCTGCCGCGGCTGATCGCCAAGATGGAACACCTGGGTGTCTCCAAGCCGGTAGTGGGCATCACCGTCCCCACCGGATACTCCTTCAACCTGGACGGCACGGCCATCTACCTGACCATGGCCTCCCTGTTCATCTCCAACGCCATGGGCGTCCCCATGAACCTCGGCCAGCAGATCGGCCTGCTGGTGTTCATGGTCATCGCCTCCAAGGGCGCCGCCGGCGTCACCGGGGCCGGGCTGGCCACGCTGGCCGGCGGCCTGGCCTCACACCGCCCGGACCTGGTGGGCGGCGTGTCCTTCATCGTGGGTATTGACCGGTTCATGTCCGAGGCCCGCGCCCTGACCAACTTCACCGGCAACGCCGTCGCCACCGTGCTGATGGGCACCTGGGTCAAGGAGATCGACAACGACCAGGTCCACCGGGTGCTGAATAAGCAGGCACCGTTTGACGAGGAGTCCATGCTGGCGCACGACGGCGAGGCAACGGTCCCCGCCGAAGCGTCACCCGGGCGCGAACTCGCCGCCGTGTAGCAAGCCCCGGACTCGTTGAGAGGACAGATCTCCGGGCCCCACGCGCCCGAGGGCCCCAATCTTTGCCGCGCCCAGCGCGGCAAAGATTGGGAGGGCGTGGGGATGATCTGTCCTCTCAACAAGTTTTTGCGGAGATGTGTCCCCTCAGCGGGTGGAGGCCGGTGGTGACGCGGGGACTACTTCGTGACGGGCACCGGGGGCAGGCCAAATAGGCCGCCGGACTTGGACGACTTTGGCTTGCGCACATGCGTGCCCCATAGGAACGCCAGCAGGGTCAAGGAAAGCTGCGCCGGAAATGCCAAGGGCGGCACGCCGCCGGAGATCAGGCAGATCAGCACCGGTAGCAGGACAATCAGGGAGAGGTCAGGGCCTACCAGGAATGCCCGGACGGCGCCGGTGGGAATCGGTCCGATGGCGGAGGCGACGGCGGGCATGTTCCAGTCAGGTGCCGGGCGGAACGCGGCGCGCAACGTGGCAGCGCCCAGTCCCGGCCCGGCCAGCACGGCAAGCACCAGCAGTTGCCAGGAACCAACGCCAAGGGCCAGCAAGAGGCCGAAGCAGGCAAGGGCCCATACGGTCATGCCAACGGCCGGGAGGGCGTAGTGGACGCGGCGGACCGTGCGTGCCGGCAGGGGCATGAGCATGTCCACGGCGGGGTTGCTCGCGGCAAACCGGCCGGTGGCGCCCAGTGACGTTGCGGCAAAGTGGGCACACAGGTACAGCGCCACGGCAATCAACACGGCGTTGCCCAGGAACTCCACGGCCGCCAGGCTCGCCGGGATGGCGGCCAACACCAACACCCGCAGCAGTGAAACGGGGGAGCGCAACGCCATGGTGGCATGTGTGCTCAGCAGCGTCTTGATGCTCCGAGATTCGGCCGTGCCGCTGCGAAACACCAGCGGCAGCCGCACCCTGGATGTCCCTTGCGAGGGGCCGCCGCTGAGGGATCGTGACAGCTCCGAGGCGTCCATCGACATCAGCGAACCCGCCACATAGGCGCCCGCCGCGGCGCTGGCCTTGAGCTGCGCGGTGGTGATGCGCTCCAGGTTCCAGTACACGGCGCCCAGCATCAGCAGGCCAAAAAGCACCATGACCAGCGGCCACAGGGTGCCGTCGGCCACGAGCAGCGGCCAGCTCGTGGGCAGGTATTCCAGCCAGGCGGTCTGTGCGCCGGTGATGGCCCGCGGGCCTGCCGCGTTGTTGTACAGGGCCGTGGCCACCATGGTCAGCGGCGCCACCAGGGTCACCACACCAACCAGGTTCTTCAACCATTTCCCGGAGTTGGTGATTTGGCACCAGCCGGCAA
The DNA here is from genome assembly GCA_049578485.1 of Specibacter sp. Taxonomy (GTDB): domain Bacteria; phylum Actinomycetota; class Actinomycetes; order Actinomycetales; family Micrococcaceae; genus Specibacter. The sequence goes on along the minus strand of JBAUMA010000235.1, from coordinate 4,114 downwards.
TCCCGTACAGGAGCCAGGCCAGCCCGATCCCGCACACCGTGGCCAGCACAATCCGCCCCACCGTCGGATTAGTGGCCATGCCCAGCGCCATGGGGATCACCACCGCCACAGCCGCGACTGCCGGCCAGATCAAGGATTTAAGGAAGCCCGGCTGGATGAAACCGCGACGCCGGACGGGCAGTCCCAGCCACCAAGCGGTTTGCGGGAGGGTCATGGTGATCGGGCCCACCGTCATTTCCACGGCCAGCAAGGCCGCGGCCAGGGTCAACAGCACGGTGGCGCTGGCCTGGAGCAAGGTCACCGAGTGGAAACCGGGCGACACGACGGACGCCACTAATGCCGACTCGTGCCCCACGCCCAGGCTGTTGCGCAGCCCCACGATGATGGCGCCGGCCATGGTCAACAGCACCAGCCCACCCAGGACAAAGGTGTAGGCCTCGGAGACAAGCTCCATGATGCCGCCCTCGGTGCGGCTCAGGCCCACCTTAAACGTGTACTGCCGAATTTCCTTGGCGTTGAAACGATCACTGGTTTGCATTGTCATGGGTGGCTCAGTCCGCGTGCGGGTTCTCGGAGGCGATCGCGACGGCCGCTTGGGCCGGGGTCATGGCATGGATGGTGTCGGCGATGAACAACGCCTTCGTGGCCACCGTGGAGAGGAAGTCGGGGTCGTGCGTCACCACGAGCAGCGCCAGCCCTGCATCCACCTCGGCGCGCAGCCGTGTTGCCAGCCTGTGCCGCATGGCCGTATCCAGGCGTTGTTCGGGTTCGTCAAGGACCAGCAGGGACCTCGGGCGCACAAAGGCCGAGGCCAGCAGCATGCGGCGCCGCTGCCCGGACGACAAGTTGTAGGGCCGGGACTTGGCCAGTGCCGTGAGGCCGAAGAACTCCAGTTCTGCGGCGATCACGTCCTCCACGTCGTGCACGCCGTGCCCCGCCGAGACGATGGCCAGGTGTTCCTCGACCGTCAGGGCAGGGAAGAAGGCGTCGTCGTCGAACACCACGGCAACCTCGCGGCGGAACTCAAGGGTCCTGTCATCCACCTCGGCGCCGTTGACCAGCGTGGTTCCCGAGACCGCCTCCAGCTGGCCCACCACGGTTTTTACCACGGTGGACTTGCCGGCGCCGTTGGGTCCCACGAGTGCCAGGGCCTGCCCGGCATGGAGGCTGAAACTGACCACGCCGCACACGGCCGTGGTGCCGTATCCTGCCTGCAGCTTCTCGGCACGCACCACGTCCTTGCGCCGCGCGGGGGTGTTTTGGGGGGAATTCGTTGCTTTGCTCATCGCTTCGAAGTATATGCTTGGAAGTGGAACATTCAGCCTCCACTTGAGGGTCAAGGCTCAAAACCCATCGTGCCCAAATGGCCAAAACATGCCCTCCGAACCCGGTAACGTAGAACGTGGTAGCGGTGAATCAACATAGCGGCGAAAGTGTGGACTGACAGGTGAGCAACGAGCAGGGTGCAACGGCACTCGTGGGCGAGGACGTTTTGGGACCCACAGGACGGCCCCTGACGGAATTCCCCGAACCCCCGGTTCTTACGTCACATGGCCCCGCACGCGTCATTGCCATGGTCAACCAGAAGGGTGGCGTGGGCAAGACGACGTCGACCATCAACCTGGGTGCCGCCCTCGCCGAGGCCGGGCGCAAGGTCCTGCTGGTGGACTTCGACCCCCAGGGGGCACTGTCCGCCGGGCTCGGCACCAACCCGCACGAGCTGGACCTGACCGTGTACAACGTGCTCATGGACCGCAAGGTGGACATCCGAGATGCCATCTTGCACACCGAAATTGAAAACATTGACATCCTGCCGGCCAACATCGACCTCTCCGCCGCCGAGGTGCAGCTGGTCAACGAGGTGGCCCGCGAACAGGTCCTGGCCAGCGCCCTGCGCAAGGTCGAGGACGATTACGACGTGGTCCTGATCGACTGCCAGCCCTCTCTGGGCCTGCTGACGGTCAACGCGTTGACCGCCGCACACGGCGTGATCATCCCGCTGATCTGCGAATTCTTTGCGCTGCGCGCTGTGGCCCTGCTGGTGGAGACCATCGACAAGGTCCAGGACCGCCTCAACCCGGGCCTGCAGGTCGACGGCGTGCTGGCCACCATGTACGACGCCCGCACCCTGCACGCCCGTGAGGTGCTGGCACGCCTCGTGGAGGCCTTCGGTGACAAGGTCTTTGAGACCGTCATCAAGCGCACCATCAAGTTTGCCGACGCCTCCGTGGCCGCCGAGCCCATCACCACCTACGCCGGCAACCACCAGGGCGCCGATTCGTACCGCCGACTCGCCAAAGAGCTGATCGCCCGTGGCGGCGCACCCTAAACTGGACACGCTTAACACTGCCGCGGGGATCGCGGCCCATGCAGAACCGGCTACACCGCCAGGATCGAAGCGTTTCGAGGTCCGCCTGGCGAACTTCACCGGCCCCTTTGACCTGCTCCTTGGCCTGATTTCCAAGCACGAGCTTGACATCACGGATGTCGCGATCGCCACCGTCACCGACGAGTTCATCAGCTACCTCAAGGCCCTTCAGAAGATCGGCGAGGAGTGGGCGTTGGATGAAGCCAGCGAATTCCTGGTGCTTGCCGCCACGCTGCTCGATTTGAAGGCGGCCCGCCTGCTGCCGGCCGGCGAGGTGGAAAGCGAGGACGATCTCGCCCTGCTGGAGGCCCGCGACCTGCTGTTCGCCCGGCTCCTGCAATATAAGGCGTTCAAGGACGTCGCCGGATTGATGGGCGCGGAACTGGAGCGTGAGGCAAAGCGGTTCCCGCGGCTGGTCGGGCTGGAACCCCACTTCGCGGCCTTGCTGCCGGAGCTTCTCTGGCGGCACACCCCGGAACAGTTCGCCGCCCTGGCGCAGGCTGCGCTGGCACCCAAGGAGGCGGCACCCACCGCGGTGGGGCTGGCCCACCTGCACGTCCAGCCCGTCAGCGTCCGGGAGCAAGCGGCCATCATCACCCTCATGCTGACCGAAGGCATGCCCGACGACGGCGACCCCGCCGCGGCCGGCTGGACCGGGCGGCCGCTGTCCTTCCGGGACTTGAGCGCCGGTGCAGAGAACAACATGGTCGTGATCGCCCGGTTCCTGGCCCTGCTGGAGCTGTTCCGCGACATGGTGGTCGCCTTCGACCAGCCAAGCCCGCTGGGGGAACTGCTGGTGCACTGGAGCGCCGGAGCGCGCCACAGCCTGCACACTGACAGCGACTTTGACGATGAACAAGAATCTGACCGGCACCAGCCAGTGGAGGCACTCCCATGAGCGAAAACCATGACGCTGCCCCACCCGAGGGAGGTCTCCGCGGGGCATTGGAGGCGGTGCTGATGGTGGTGGATGAACCCGTCACCGAGGAGGCGCTGGCGGCCGCCGTGGGCCTGCCGCCGGCCGTGGTACGTGACCAATTGCACGAACTGGCACGGGAGTACGACGGCTATACTAGAGATGGTGGCACCATACCGGTGCGAGGCTTTGAACTTCGGCAACTTGCCGGAGGTTGGCGTGTTTATTCACGGGCCGCGTATTCCGAGATCGTGTCACAGTTTGTTGTGGACGGCCAAACGGCCCGGCTCACGCAGGCGGCCTTGGAGACCTTGGCGGTGATAGCTTACCGCCAGCCTGTCTCGCGGGCCCGGGTTTCCGCCATTCGTGGCGTGAACGTGGATTCGGTGGTGAGGACGTTGGCGCAGCGCGGCTTGATTGAGGAAGTGGGCACCGATCCGGTGTCAGGGGCATTCCTGTACCGCACCACAGCGTACTTTTTGGAACGGTTGGGGATTGGGAGCGTGGATGAGCTGCCGCAAATTGCACAGCACCTGCCAGGTCTGGAAAACCTCCACGATTTCCACGACGCACACCTCTAGCCCCACACCTTGCCCCACGCACCGCCCCTGAGACTTTCAGGACCACCCACTTTGAAGCACCACAACTTTTTAGCATTAAGGACAAATCAATGACACCGTCGCCCCGTTCCGGGAGCTCTTCCGGACAGAACCAGCCGCGAGGCGGCAACCCGCGCTCCGGCGCACCCAAGTCCGGCGGGTACAAGGGCGGCGCAGGCGGCTCTGGCGCGCCCCGCTCGGGTGCGCCGCGTTCCGGTGCTCCCAAGTCCG
>JBAUMA010000234.1:0-1618 GCA_049578485.1 Specibacter sp. | reverse complement strand
CCCGTGCCCGTGTTGACGGCCACCCGGAATCCCTGGACGTTGAAGGCCACGGACCGCGGGGTGCCGCCCCAACGCCCGTGGGTGCGCAATGCTGTCCCGGATTCGGCGGCAAGTGCGTACACCTGCTCCAGCGGCAGGAGTGTTCCGGCGCAGTCCACGGCCCCGGGCACCAGCGCGCAACCGACAATGTCGGTCCCAGTGCTGTCCGCCGCCAGCTTGAGAACCATCCCGGCCAACTCCTGGGCCGCAAGCAATGTGGCCTTGCCGGCCACCACTGTCCCGGTGGATCCGAATGCGCCGGTGTCGTGCTCGGTCAGCGCCGTGTCGGACTGCCGGATTGCCACAAGTTCCGCCCGGCTATTCAGCGCCGTGGCCGCCAACTGGGCGTGGACAGTGGTGGTGCCGTTGCCAAACTCCGCCGTGCCAACGCTGGCCTGGAACGTGCCGTCAGCCAGCAGCTCCACCACAGTGTGGGCGAAGTGCCCGCGTGGCGGGACGGTGTCGATCATGGACAGTGCCGTCCCGGTCCCCGTGACCCAGCCCGGCCCCAGATCCCCCAACCCGGCGTCGACGTACCGCTGCCAACCCCGGCGCAGGGCGTCGTCCACGAGTTCCACACATTGGTCCAGCCCGTAGCTGCCGTAGAGCACGTCTTCCTCAGGCTCCGCCGAAGTGGACAGCATGGGGTCACCTCGCCGGATCATGTTCCGGCGCCGAAACTCCATGGGGTCCATCCCGAGGCCCACGGCCAGCTCGTCCATGGCGGACTCCACGGCAAAGAACATCTGGCTCAGTCCGTAGCCGCGGAACGCACCGGAGGGCACGGTGTTGGTGTAGACGTTCCGTGCGTCCACCTTCTTGTTGGCGCACTGGTACATGGCCAGCGACTCCCCGCAGCCGTGGAACATGACGCCGGGGGCATGGTTGCCGTAGGCGCCGGTGTTGACCAGAACGTCCACGGCCAGCGCCGTCAGCGTGCCGTCGCGCCTGGCACCGGCCCGCAGCGCGATGCTGAAGGGGTGGCGGGTGGTGGTTGCCGTGAGCTGCTCCGTGCGGGTGAATTCCAGCTGCACCGGCCGGCGCAGCGCCAGCGCGGCAAGTGCCGTGATGTCCTCCGTAAGCATCTCCTGCTTGCCGCCAAAGCCGCCGCCCACCCGGCCGGCCACCACGCGCACGGCATCCTCGGGCAGCCCGAAAACGCGGCACAGGGCACGGCGGGTCAGAAACGGCGCCTGGGAAGAGGTGCGCACATGCAGGCGGCCGTCGCTGTCCACATGGGCGATCGACGCATGGGTTTCCAGCGCCGTGTGCTGCACCCGCTGGGTCGTGTACGTTTCCTGGTGCACGACGTCGGCCTCCGCCAGTCCCGCCGCCACGTCGCCAAGCTCGGAGTGGAGTTCCACCACGAGGTTCCGTGCCGGATCGGTGATGCGGCTGGCTGTCGCGTTCTTGTCCCCATGGATCGCCGGGGCACCCGGGAGCAGGGCCTGTGCCGGATCGAAGACTGCCGGCAGTACCTCGTACTCAACCACCACGGCCCGCACCCCGGCCTCGGCCTCCTGGACGGAATCAGCCACGACGGCGGCAAGGCGCTGGCCCACAAATCGCGCCACGGAAT
>JBAUMA010000233.1:0-2114 GCA_049578485.1 Specibacter sp. | reverse complement strand
GTACTGGTCGGCTCTGTCGCCATGTACATGCTCGAAGCCTTGATTATGGTCCTGCAGGCCTACGTCTTTGTCCTGCTGACCGCAATCTACATTGAAGGTGCTGTCCACGCGGACAGCCACTAACAATCCATAAATAATTCCCCGCGGGGGATAACTTGAACCAAACAACCTGCCTACGGGCATCTTGAAAGGAAACACAATGACGGGTGAAATTAACGGCTCACTGAACCTTATCGGTTACGGTCTGTCCGCAATCGGTGGTGCTATCGGTGTGGGCCTCGTGTTCGCGGCATACATCAACGGTGTTGCACGCCAGCCGGAAGCTCAGCGTGTGCTGCAGCCCCTCGCCTTCTTGGGCTTGGCTCTGACTGAAGCTCTTGCCATCCTCGGCCTCGTGTTTGCGTTCGTTCTCAAGTAAAGAGAATTTGAACCTTCCACACACGAGTAGAAAAGGATGGGTGAAATATGAATAACCTCATGATTTTAGCCTCCGTCAACGCGGCGGATGCAGCGCCCAGCCCCCTGGCCGTCAACTGGTCTGAAGTGCTGGTTGTCGCCGTTGGCTTCGCTCTTTTGATGTTCATCGTGGTCAAGTTTGTTGTCCCGATGTTCGAAAAGACGTATGCCGAGCGCACCGAAGCCATCGAAGGCGGAATTGCCAAGGCTGAGAAGGCCCAGGCTGAGGCATCTGCCGCCCTTGACGAGTACAAGGCGCAGTTGGTTGATGCCCGCACCGAAGCCAATCGCATCCGCGAAGAGGCCCGCACCGAAGGCGCCCAGATCTTGGCCGAGCTGAAGGAAAAGGCTGCCTTGGAGTCCGCTCGCATCACTGAGCAGGCACAAACGGCAATCGCTGCGGAGCGTCAGGCCGCCGTCGTATCTCTGCGTGCAGAGGTCGGCACGCTGGCCACCACGCTTGCAGGACGCATTGTGGGCGAGTCTTTGAACGATGATGCACGCGCCAGTCGCGTTGTGGACCGTTTCCTGGCTGACCTGGAACAGCAGAGCGAAGGTGCTAGCAAGTAATGGCAGGTGTATCGAGCGAATCGCTGACCACAGCACTGGCGGAGTTGGAAGCAACCCTTCCCACAGCGTCGCTGTCGTTGGCCCAGGATCTTTTCTCCATCCTGACGGTACTGGACGGTTCGGCCGGCTTGCGCCGGTCATTGACCGACCCGTCCCGCAAGGGTGCTGAGAAGTCTGCACTGGTCACCTCACTGGTCAAGGGCAAGGTTTCCGCTGAGGCGGAGGCAATTGTTGGCCGTTTGGCTGCAGCCCGGTGGAGCGATGCACGTGACATTGGCGATGCACTCGAGACCTTGGCCGCAACTGTGGTCATTGCCGTTGCAGAACATCGGAACGCATCTGCGAGTTCCGGCTACTCCGTTTCCGGCGTCGGCGCCCTGGAAGGCTTGGAGAGCGACCTGTTCTCCTTCGACCAGGCCGTCGTATCCAGCCACGAGGTGCAGCATGCCTTGGTGGAGCCGCAGGCAAGCGAGTCCGCCAAGGTGGATCTGGCACTGAAGTTGGTTCCTGGCGCTTGCGAGGAAGCAAAAGTGTTGATTCGCCAAGCAGTTGTTCATCCGCGTGGTTTGAAGACCACCAAGCTCATCGAACGCTTCGCCGTCATGGCCGCGGCACGCCAGCAGCGCTGGATTGCCAACGTCACGGTGAGCCGTCCGCTTGAGCAGGGGCAGATTGACCGATTGCAGCGTGGGCTCAACTCCCTGTACGGGCGTGAGCTCAAATTCAACATCAGTGTTGAGCCTTCACTCATTGGCGGCGTTCGTGTCCGGGTTGGTGACGAAGTAGTGGATGCTTCGGTACTGTCCCGTTTGGGCGAACTTCGCCGCCAGCTGGCTGGATAGCCGCACAGCATTAAGAAATAAAATCGTAGCCACCCACCCACCAGGGTGGGACTGGCCGAAATTTAGGTCATCGTGATTTGACGATGATCGTGAAATAGGAGAGCAGGGACTGCAGATGGCCGAATTGACCATCAACGCCGACGACGTCCGTAATGCGTTGAACGACTTCGCGGCGTCCTACGAACCGGGCAACGCCGAGCGCGTTGAGGTTGGCCGGGTTACCACCGCAGGCGATGGTATTGCCCG
>JBAUMA010000232.1:0-10050 GCA_049578485.1 Specibacter sp. | reverse complement strand
GAATTCAACGGCGGGTCGGCCAGGACGTAGACCGTGCTTCCGCCGGCGTTCCAGCGTTTCCAAAACTTTGGCAGGCCGTCAACGTACTGGGCCTGCTGGGACCGCCCGGAACCGTCGTTGAGGGTTTCCTCGCGGGCGAAGATCGAATAAAACACCTTGTCCGGCCGGTCTTTTTCAATCATGGCGGCGATCGCCTTGCCGGTTGACTTGCAGGCGGCGCTGGCCGAGGGGTTCTTCTTGCCCAGGTAGCTTTCAAAGGCGACGTCGGCAATGGGGCAGCCGCCGATCAGGGAATACGTCAGTTTCCAGTGGTTTTGCTTGGCAAGGTGCAGCAGGGGCAGCTTCCATTGTTCGGCATGCGAATCCCCGGTGAGCCAGACCGATGTGGCGTCGGCGTTGCCCCCTGAATAGTCACAGACGGCCACGCTTCCCGCGGCCCCCGCCTTCCGTGTTGGGTCGACCGCGCACTCCGGGGCGCCGGCGAAGTACTTGTTGGCGCTGCCCATGACAGTGACGGCGGCCGGGCCCAGGGCGTCCGGGCACGGCTTCTTGGCCGTCAGGGCTGCCGGGCCGTGGCACGGGCCACCGTATTGTGCGGCCTGGACGGCTTCCGCATGGTCCTGTTCCAGCTTTCCGCCCAGGGCAAGCCCGCCGGAGACCAGGCCAAGGATCACCACGCCAATCCCCATCGCCGCAAAAGTCTCCCGGGGCCGGCTGCCAAGGATCTTCCAGGATTTCCCGGCGTCCTCAACGAGGTTCTTGGTCAGCCAGGCCAGGGGGATGCACAGCAGCGCCAGGGCCGCCTTCTGCCAGGAATTCAATTCGCCGTGCAGGATGTAGGGCGCCACGACGATCATGGGCCAGTGCCACAGGTAAACGGAATAGGAAATATTGCCCAGCAATTGCACGGGTTTGGCGCTGATCAAGGGGTCCAGCGGGGCCTTTGCCTTGCCCATGCCGCCGGCAATCACGGCGGCCGTTGCCACCACGGGAAGAAGCGCCGTCCAGCCGGGAAAAGGCGTGGCCTGGTTGAACGCCAGCGCGGCAACCACAATGGCCAGCCAGCCCGTGGTTGCCACGGCCCCCGCAACGGGCCTGGACAGTGAAATCTTTGCCGCCGCCAGGGCAAGCAGGCCGCCCACGGCAAATTCCCACACACGCACGGGCGTGACGAAGTAGGCGGGGTTGGGATTGGCTGCCGTGAAATAGATGGAATAGGCCAGGCTTGCCATCCCGATCACGGCAACACCGGCTAGCATGGCGGCCCGTGAAGCACCAATGCGTTTGCCGGCCTTGTAGAGGACCAGCAGGACCACCGGCCAAAGGAAGTAGAACTGTTCCTCCACCGACAGGGACCAGTAGTGCTGGGCGATCGTGGCGTCGTTGGTCAGTGCGGAATAGTCAACGGACTGCGCCGCCAGTGACCAGTTGCCCACGTAGAGCACGCTCATCATGACCTCGCGCGCCGTGCGCATCCACTCCGAATAGGGCACCCACACGGCCACGGCGGCGGATCCCACGGCCAGGACCAGGAAGGCCGCCGGTAGCAGACGCTTGATGCGCCGGGCATAGAACTTGGCCAGCCCCAGGCGTGAGGTGGAAGTGATCTCCTTGGCCAGATGCGAGGTGATCAGGAATCCGGAAATGACAAAGAAGATGTCCACCCCGACGTAGCCGCCGGTGACCCGGTTGGGCCAGAGGTGATTCAACACCACCAGTCCCACCGCCATGGCACGCAGGGCCTGGATGTCGGCCCGCATCGCCTTGCGCCGGGGCCGTCGCAAAGGGGGCGCCGGCGCCAACGGGGTCCCAGGCCCCCGTTCCTGGGTTTGGATCATGAGAATCGCACCGTGCTCGCCTCCGCGATTGCCGTCACCAACATGCGGTGACCTTGTACAGCTTGGCGGCACCTTCTTGGTCGATCAACTTCACCGAATCGGATTCGGCCAGGTTCAAGAACCCCGGATAGTTCTCGGCATCAGGGTTGTTGAGCAGATATTGCGTACCAAAATCCAGGACGTAGCGGACATTGAGGTCCTTGATGGCCTTGCACACCACCGGGTTGCCGGCAGCATCTTTGAGATAATGCTCCACCCTGTACTCTTCGACGGACCTTGCCTGCGAAAGGTGATAGCGCAATACCTTGCGGTCAGCGAACGCGTACACCAGCGCCGAACCGTTCCACGGATTGCCAGCTACGACGGCGGTTGCGGGAACCTCGCCGTCGATTCGGGACAAGAGCTTGTATTCGTCATCGGAGAGGATGGAGCTGGAGGTGCCGCGATCATAGAATTGCTGGTTCTTGACAATGTAGGTGCGGATGGCGCCCACCTGGCTGCCTGCCGCCAGGATGCCCAGCATCACCACCACCACGGCCATGCCGGCCGGGCGCGCCCACCGGTTGTTCGTCGTCGAGGTCAACACGGTTTCCGTGGGCGCCTCGGGTGCCCTGTTGGCGATGAACCACGCCTTCAGCCGTGATGGCATGGCCAAGGCACCCTCGGCCACCTTGGTGAACCCAATGGCGGCAAGGACCACCGCGAAGATCGGCAGGTAGGCGGCGAGCCTGTTGGTGTCCGCATACCAAATGCCGGTAGCGAAGGTTCGCAGTGCTCCCCTGTCGATCGCGGCGTCGATAATGTAGAGCCCGGCGGCCACGAAGTAGCTGGCCAGCCACCAGATTTGTTTGCGCCGGCCAATGATGGTGGCTGCGCCGATGACAGCCAGGATGGAGATGATCCACGCCACCCGGGTGTCCATGGGGGCGTTGGAGATGACCTCGCCGATGGCCCCCGGCATGTCGGTGTGGGGTATCCAACCGCTGTAGTTGCCCGGACGCAGTTTCTTCCATGCAAGCACGGCGACCACGATGCCCAAAGCGGCGGATGCGAGGACGATGGCGTACTTCCGCAGCGGCGCCTTGGACCGGATCAGCGCCAGGACGTGCAGTGCCACAGTCCACAGGACAATGGGGGCACCAAACGCGAGCATGGCGCCGATCGCGCTCATATGGGAGAGCGCCATGCCTGGCACCACCAGAACGAGTGCCAGCCACAGCCGCAAGGGCCGTTCCCGCTGGTCGGAGAGCTTACAGAGCAGGATCACCACGGCAAGAGCTGCGGGAATCACGCTGACGGAGAGCATGTTCGGGAACAGCGGCCCCCATACCAACAACAGGTAGGGGAATGCGGGCAGGCCCGCCGAGACGATGCCTGCGGCAATCAACGCCATGGGTTTGGGTCCGACCACCACGCGCGTGAGGAAAATTATGGAAATGGGCCAGATGAAGGCGCCGATGGTCAGGTTGACGGCGTTCTCGGCAAGGGGAACCTCCGTACCTGTCAGCTGGACCAGGAGCGAGGCGAGGTCATGCCAAACTGCCGGGTAGACCGCGCTCAGGCCCTTGCCGCCGGCCATCTGTCCCAGGGTGAGGGTCGAGCCGTTGCCCGAGTCCACGATGTACCGGATGGCGTTGAGTTGAAAAACGTTGTCGTAGCGCTGGGAGATGTTGTCCGGAGCGCCCACCAACTGCATGATGCGCCGCCCCACCAGAAACGCGCCGGCAGCAACGCCAATGACACCGCCGCCCAGGACCCACCACGAATCACGGTGGAGCGTGGCGTCGCCTTCAGCGGCGCGTCGCGGCTTGGTGGCCAGCCAGGCCACCACGGATGCAAGCAGGCACAGCACGACGACGGGCACGATGCTCCAGCCCACGTGCAGCCACGGGGCAACAACAGCGGCAACGCCAACAATCGACAGTGACAAGACAGGGGCCAGGCCCAGCAGGCTCACCCGTCGAAAACCCAGGGCATAGGCCAAGACGGCGCCGGGGACGACGACCAACCCAAGACAGGTCAGCACGACCGGCACCGCGTTCCACCAGGACACTTATTCCTCCAAATTACTTGCCACTTGATTCGTTGAGCCACGGCGTGCCTGGCTTGCGGCCGCTGCGAGGCAGCGATCCAATGTCTAAGACTAAGAGCGTTTGGTGATACTTAGCTGCGAAGCCGGGCGATGACGTCGGCAACGGGCGCGTCCATGACGGCGTGGCCGTGCTCCATCAGGATGCCGCGGTCACAGACCTTGGCCACAACATCGAGGTCGTGGCTGACCACAATCAGGGTCTTTCCGGCGGCATGCAGTTCCTTGATCTTGGCCAGGCACTTCTTTTGGAAGGGCTCATCGCCCACGGCGAGGATCTCGTCAATCAGGAAAACGTCGGGGTCGGTGTGGACCGCAACGGAGAACGCCAGGCGCAGGTACATGCCGGAGGAGTAGAACTTCACCTCGGTGTCAATGAACTCGGCGATCTCCGAGAAATCAACGATCGAGTCGAACGCCGCCTCGATTTGTTCCTTGCTCATGCCCAGGATGGCGCCGTTGAGGTAGACGTTGTCGCGTCCGGTCAAATCCGGGTGGAAGCCGGCGCCAACCTCAATCAGGCCGGCCACCCGGCCGCGGGTTGACACGGTGCCGGTGTCCGGCTGCATGACGCCGGAGATGTGCTTGAGCAGCGTTGACTTGCCCGAACCGTTCAATCCCAACAGGGCAACGGACTCCCCCATAGCCACGTCCAGAGTGATGTCATTGAGGGCGTAGAACTTCTTGGACAGATCGCCCTTGCGCCCTTTCATGATCCAGACAAACGCTTCCTTCAGGGAGCGGGTGTGGCGCAGCACGAACTGCTTGCTGATGGCCCGGATTTCAATTGAGTTGGCGGTCATTAGAGCTCCTGCGCAAAGCGGCCTTCAAGCCGACGAAAGACCAACTGCCCCAGGAGCAGGACAATGATGGAAATGACCATGCCCACGGGTATCCACAGGGAAATCAAGTGCGGCACCATCGCCACGGTTTCCGGTGTGGTCGGATACCAAAAGACAAGGTGGAAGCACTCCACCGCCACGGTCAGGGGGTTCAGCTGGTAGATGGCAAACCAGGTGGGGCCCAGTTTGTTGTGCACCATTTCCCACGAATACAACACCGGGGACGCCCAGGTAGCCAGCAGCAGCAGCATGTCCACAAAGTTCTCGGCATCGCGGAAGTACACGTTCACGGCGCCAAAGAACAGGCCCAGCCCCGTGGCCACCAGTCCCACCATGACGAAGGCGGCCAGTGCCACGCCAATTTGCAGGAACGTCGGGTGCCAGCCCTTGAGCAGGCAAACAACGGCAAGGATCAGTGCCTGCGGCAAAAAGTGCACGGCCGAAACCCATACCGAGGCCACCGGGAAAAGTTGGCGCGGCAGATAGATCTTTTGGATCAACCCCGCGTTGCCCACCACCGATCGGGCGGCATTGCCCAGGGCTTCCGTGAAGAAGTTGATCAAGGCAATGCCGGAGAACATGTAGATGGCATAGTTCGGCACGCCGGCCCTATTTGTTTCGCTGTTGTATTCAAGGCCCATGAACACGCCCAGGGCAATGTAAAACACCACAAACTGCACGCCGGGCTTCACATAGGACCACAGGATGCCCAGAACGGAACCCCGGTAGCGGACCTTCAGTTCCTTTTGGACCAGCAGGTTCAGCAGGTAGCGGGACCGAAAGACATCCAGCAGGCCGCTGCCGCGCCCCGGGACCGTCAGCGGGGGAACGGCGCTCATGCCGCCGATTCCCCCAACCTCCGTTGTCACTTATCCGTCACCGTGGTGGGGGCCTCCGGCGCGGGGTTGGCGGCAAAGGTCTTTTCCCACACTTCGGGGGACGTGAAGTTGGGCAGCTCGCGCTGGTACGTGGCGGAGAGCTCGTCCCAGCGCATCATCAGCTTCTGGTGCAGGGCGGCACTGCGGGCCATGTACTGGCGGAACTTCTTGGCGTCCCGCTTGTACCAGGACGCCCCGGCACCGTCGGAGGCCGAGACGAGCGCCGAATCCAGCCCGACCAGGCGCCACCAGCGCGCATCCATGGCAGGAACCACGGCTTCGGGCTGGTCGGTGGCGCCGTCACGGACGCTGCGCAGCTGGTGCAGGCCGCCGGACAGTGCCGCAAGCAGTGCCGAGGGCAGGGTCTTGGGGGCACTGGGATGGCGGCCAAACTTCGGCGGCTTCACGCGCTTGGCGGGTGGGAACGTCGACATGTCCTTGCTGACAACGGCATCCGGGAACATGCTGCGCACGCGACGGATTTCCGGCAGCTTGGTGCCGATGTTGCGATGCAGGTGGTCCGGGCCTTCCAGCAGGTCTTCAAGTGCCTGCAGGCGCAGTTCGACGGCGGAATACTGCATGGACAGCAGGTGGCGGACATCCACCATCATGCTTTCCACCGGCATGCGCCCGCCCCGCGCGTACGGGGAGTACAGCATGGTGGCCAGCCAGCGGTTGCGCTGGTGGAAGTACGCCTGCCAGTCAATCGTGTCATCTTTTTCGGTCCACGGCATGTGCCACACGGCGGCACCGGGCAGGGTGACGGTCGTATAGCCGTGGGCCTTGGCACGGATGCCGTATTCGACGTCGTCCCACTTGATGAACACGGGCAGGGCAAGGCCGATGTCCTCGATGATCGCCGTGGGGATCAGGCACATCCACCAGCCGTTGTAGTCGACGTCAATGCGTCGGTGCATCCACGGGGTGGTGCGCAGGTTGCTGGCGGCGAAGTCGTGGACTTCCTCGCTGTTGCCTGCGGACTGGTAACGGAAGCGGTACTCGTTGATTGCCTCACCGAAGTTGTGCACCACGGAGCGCTCGTAGAGGTTGAACATGTGCCCGCCCACAATTGCGGGTTCCCGGGTGAAATCGGCAAAGTGGACGGCCCGCAGGATGCCTTCGGTCTCAATCAGGACATCGTCGTCAAGGAGCATGACGTACTTGCTCTTGCCGCCCTTGACGGTCTCGGACATGCCGCGGGCAAACCCGCCGGAGCCGCCGAGGTTGGCCTGTTCGATGAGCTTGAATCGCCCGCCCAGGTTGGCGGCGGCTTCATCGAAGCCGGCCTCGTCGCGAACCCTTTGGTTGCCCTGGTCAGTGACGATCAGGCAGTCAAGGACCTCGGTGAGGTCGGGGGATTCGGCAAAGGTGCGCAGGTGCTTGACGCAGAAGTCGGGGCGGTTGAAGGTGGTGACGCCCACGGACAGTGTCCCCGCAACGAAGCCCTGAGGCTGGGGCACCGACCATTCGGCCTTTTTCAGGGTTGTGGCGGCCTCCCCGGTGGCCAAGTCGAACCAGTACCAGCCGCCGTCGGCAAAATTCATGATCGACAAGTCAATGCTGACCGGGGAATCCTTGGAAACGCTCAGGCTCTCCACCCGGTTGGCCGTGCCGCGCGGCGTGGAACGGTACACGATCACCGTTGCGTCGCCGTCGGTCTCAACCGTCAGGCGCACCTTGTCAACGTCCGTGTGGGCGCGCCAGTAGCTGGCCGGGAACGCGTTGAAGTAGGTGCCAAAGGACACGCGGCGGAAGGCCGGAAGGCGAATCTCGCGGCGGCCCTGGATGTAGTCGGTGCGCTGGCGCGAGCCGGCCGGGGCCGCGGAGGGGGCCACCGTCGTCGTGCTTGAACCGGCGCTGGCGGCCGCATCGTCGGGGGCCACCACGCGCTGGGCGGCGTTGAAGTCAACGTACAGCGGCAGGGTGTCGGTGTCGCCGTCGGTCGGGAACACCACGCGGTGGATGGTCTTCCACACGGTTGCGTCCAGGTCCTGCGTTGAATTTTCAGTCTTCGTTGCTACGCTCACGCGTCAACTCCTCCGCTTTGCAGCTTCGCTCCGCCGGTGAAGTGCGGTTTGATCTTGTTGTCGTACATGTTCAGCGCCGAGCCGATGGCCATGTGCATGTCCAGGTACTTGTAGGTGCCGAGGCGGCCGCCGAAAAGGACGTCGGATTCGCCGTTGGCCAGGTCGCGGTAGGCGAGCAGTTTCTTGCGGTCATCGCTGGTGTTGACCGGGTAGTACGGCTCGTCGCCCTTTTCGGCGAAGCGCGAGAATTCGCGCATGATGACCGTGGCGTCCTTGGTGTAATCGCGCTCGGGGTGGAAGTGCCGGAACTCGTGGATGCGCGTGTACTTTTGCTCTTCGTCCGGGTAGTTCATGACGGCGCAACCCTGGTAATCCTCGATCGGCAGCACTTCCTGCTCCAGATCGATGGTGCGCCAGGACAAGTCACCCTCGGCGTAGTCAAAGTACCTGTCCACGGGGCCGGTGTAGATGACGGGGACCTGTCCGGTGACGGCCTTGCGGGAGTACTCACCGTCGTCGAAGAAATCCGTGTTCAGGACAACTTCGATGTTCGGGTGGTCCGCCATGCGCTCAATCCACGCGGTGTAGCCGTCAACCGGCAGTCCCTCGTGGGTGTCGTTGAAGTAGCGGTTGTCATAGTTGTAGCGCACGGGCAGGCGCGAAATGATCGACGCCGGCAGGTCCTTGGGATCCGTCTGCCACTGCTTGCCCGTGTAGTGCTTGATGAAGGCCTCGTACAAGGGACGGCCAATGAGCTGGATGCCCTTGTCGTTGAGGTTGGCCGGATCCGTGCCGGCCAACTCGCCTGCCTGCTCCTGGATCAACGCGCGCGCCTCGGCAGGGCCCATGGCGGATCGGAAGAACTGGTTGATGGTGCCCAGGTTGATGGGCATCTGGTAGACCTCGCCCTTGTGGGCGGTGTAGACCTTGTGCTGGTAGTTGGTGAACTGGGTGAAGCGGTTCACGTACTCCCAAACGCGTTCGTTGGAGGTGTGGAACAGGTGCGCTCCGTAGCGGTGCACCTCGATGCCGGTCTGGGCCTCGTTCTCGCTGTAGGCGTTGCCGCCGATGTGGTGGCGGCGGTCCAAGACGGCCACCTTCAAGCCCAATTCGGTGGCGGCACGTTCTGCAATGGTCAGGCCGAAGAAACCCGAACCGACGACGACTAGGTCAGCGTTCACAAACTCTCCTGATGTTCCTTGCGTAGCGGTTTACAGGCACAGCGGTGCCACATCTACCTTCCTAGGTTACCTGAACGTTATCCGTTCTTGGCGCCCCCGGGGTATGACTCAAACCACGTTGGGCCGCTTGATTCCTCCACAAGCGGCCCCCTCCGCCCTGTTGTTGACAAGGTCCGACGCCGGCCGGTCCGGAGGCTTCCGGCCCGCCTAGGCTCGGTTCAAGAGCAGAAGACAGCGGTGCGGCGGACACGGGAAAGAGGTGGCCATGCGTTTGGAAATCACGGCCGTGGCGGCGACCTCGACCATCCCGTTTCCGCCGACGGAGTTGAGCATCGCCCTTCCTGATTCGTTGGCAGGACCGGATGAGGCGGCGGAAGAGTCGCCGGCCGCGGCTGGGCGCAGCAGCGAAGCGTCCGGGGCTGAATCCTCCGGGATGACCGTTGCCCGCGTCGTGGCCGAAAAGTGGCCGGGGTGTTCATTCACGGTTGCCGGATTCCCCTTGGAGGGGTTGCACGTTGGCCGCGAACCGTTGACGGATGGTGCGGTGGTCCTGGTGCATTCCGGTGCGGCTACAGCCACGAACCCCCTGCGATCTGTGCCTCCCGACTCCTCGGCTGCCCCGGAGCGCCGGCACGAACCTTCCGCACCGGCGTTGCTGGCCGTGCGTTCGGGCCCGGGAGCCGGAGCCATGTATCCGCTCCACCGCGGCACCTACCGGCTGGGCCGCGGGCGGTGCGAAATCACGATTGCCGATCCCACACTTTCCAGGCACCACGGCACCTTGACCGTGGGGGAAAGCGCCATGACACTGTCCGCGGAAAAGGGATCCGCCGGCTTTGACGTGCTGCGCCAGTGGCTCCAGACCCCGGCTGCGAGCACGACACCCCTCAAGGGCGTCATGGCCATCGAGGCCGGGGATGTCATTCGGTGTGGGATGAGCAGTTTTGCCATCCTGCTGTCCACGCCCGCCAATGACGGTGGCCTCGGCGTCGGGATGCCGCCTGGTTTGTTGGACGCCGCCGTGTTGGAGCCACTGCCGCTGTCGGTCAGCTCGGGCCCGCAGAGGGGGCGCCGGGCCATGCTGGCGGCTGGGCTGCTGCCGTTGGTGGTGGGGGTTCTGTTCGCCTGGCTGACTGGGTCTTGGATGTTTCTGGCGTTCGCCGCCATGGGGGCGGTCACCGTGCTGGTTCCGCTG
>JBAUMA010000231.1:0-3040 GCA_049578485.1 Specibacter sp. | reverse complement strand
GCGGTCGACGCCCCGTACTTCTGCGACTACGTCCAGCAGCTGGTGCTTAACAACAAGGCCTACGGCGCCACAGTGGAGGAGCGGACCAAGTTCCTTTACCAGGGCGGGCTGACCATCAAGACCACGCTGGACCCCAAGCTGCAAAAGGTGGCCCAGGCCCAAGTCAATGGAACCATTTCCGCGACGGATCCGCTGCAGCGCGGTGCCGCCGTTGTCAGCGTCCAGCCGGGCACCGGCAAGGTCCTGACCATGGCCCAAAACACCGTCTACAACCCGTCCGACAAGCTTGGCAATTACATGGGCAACTTTGCCCTGCCCATCAAGGACGCCAACGGCAACCCGCTCAACGGGGCCGGAGGTTTCCAGATCGGATCCACGTTCAAACCGTTCGTGTTTGCCGAGTGGCTCAATAGCGGCCACTCCATGATGACCAACATCAACGGTGCCGTGCGCGACTACCCGGTGGGCTATCCGTGGAAGAACTCCTGCGGCACCACCACCGGATCCTATGACCCGACGCAACCGAACGAATCCCTGCTACCCAACGATGACCCCGACCACTACTACCCGATGACCGCTTACCTGGGCCTGGCCATCTCCATCAACACCGTCACGTTCCAGACCGCCACGCAGCTTGACTTTTGCAACATCCAAAAAATGGCGACGGCGGCCGGCGTCAAGGACGGACACACCAACAAGCCCTATGATGTGTCCACGATTTCCAGCCTGATCGGCACGCAGAATGTGGCTCCCATCGACATGGCCACGGCCTTTGCGACCTTTGCCAGCGGTGGCATGCGCTGCGAGCCGATCGCGCTGACGGCCATCACGGATGCCGCGGGCAAGAGCTACCCGGTGCCGGGGGCCGACTGCCAACGCACCATGACCAAGGAAGTGGCCGCGGGCGTGACGTACGCACTGCACTACATGCTTACTAACGGTTCCGGCTATGCCATCCCCCTGAACAACAAGGACATGTCCTTCGCCAAGACGGGAACAACCGACTACAACACCCAAACTTGGACGGTGGGCGCCAACTCCGGGGTAGCCACGGCGGCCTGGTTCGGCAGCTACCAGGGCTACGGTGAAAAGTGGCACAACCAGGACGTCACCATCAACGGCACTTACTACTCGAGCATCGACGGCAACCAGCTGGCCGGTTCCAACTGGGCGGCCGTCATGAACGCGGCGGCCGACACCGGCAAGTATGATGCGTCGGCGCTGGTCCAACCGCCGGCCGAGATGCTCAGCCAGACGGCGCCATTGGTGGCGGGAGTCAACGACCCCATGGCAAACAGCGGCGTGCCCACCTTGCCTCAGACTGGCGACGGCACCTCCGGCGGTGGGACAAGCGGTGACGGCTCGACGGGCAACGCGCCCCAGGCGACGGTGGCTCCAATTGCCCCCGTGGCACCGGTGGCTCCGGCGACACCCGCGGCCCCCGCTCCGAGCAAAGCACCCGTGCAAACGCAGGCGCCGGCGCCCACGAAGGCCACCGGCGCCAACCCGCCCACCCCCAAGAAGTAGGCTCCGGCCAAACTTCTAGGCGGGCAAGGCCGCGAGCAGCGCCGTCCCGTTGGGCACGCCCAGCCCGGTGCACGCGTCCCAGCCCGTGGTGGCATGGAAGCTGCCGTTGGTGCCCTTGGTGATGTCGCGGAAGCCGGCAGTCGTGTTCCCTGCGGCCAGTCCCGCATACAGGGCCGGCTGGATCAGCCCGAAGCCGTGCCCCTTGGACTGGGCGAGTCGTACGATCAGCGCCGCCCACAGGGGTGCAACGGCACTCGTCCCGCCAATGACCATGTCGGTGCCGTCCACCCGGACCTTGTATCCGGTTTGGGGGTCGGCCACACCGGCTACATCCGGCACGCCACGGCCGGTGGGCGTGTGGGCCTTTGCCTTGCCGGCCTTGGCCGTGATGTTGGCCTGCCACGTCGGCAGCGGGAACGTGTCGCTCACGCCGCCACCCGTGGCCGAGCTCGTGGAGTCGTTCCAGACGGTTTCGGCGGACACTGCCCCGGTGGTCGGGTTTGCCTCAAGGCGGGTGCCGCCGCAGGCGAGGGCGTGCGGGCTCGACGCCGGAAAGTCGGCGTGGTTCTTGCCGTCGGATTCGCCGTCGGCGCTGCCGTTGTCGCCCGCGGCCGCCGTGACCGTGACACCGAGCACGGCCGCATCGATAAATGCGTTGTCCATGGCCGTGCGGGCCTGCGGCGTCCACTGGTCCTCGCTTTGGCCCCAGCTGATGCTGATGGCGGACGGCGTCGGCGTGTCATGGGCGGCCTGGCTGATGGCGTCGACGAAGCCGGCGTCGGTGTTGGGGGCAAAATAGACCTTCAGCGAGGCCTTTGGCGCCAGGGCGCCCACCACCTCCACATCGAGGAGCACTTCGCCGTCGGCGCCCTGCGGATCCCCGCCGGGCAGGTTGACCGCGCCGTCCACGCTGACTGCCGTGACGCTGGGCCCGGTGATGCCCAAGCCGCCGAAATAAGTGTCGAGGTCGGCCTGGTCAAAACCGCCGCCCAGCTCAATGATGGCCACCGTCTGGCCGGTTCCGTCGGTGCCTTCCGGGAAACTGTAGATCAAGCCCACCTCGGGCGGGGAGTAGCTCACGTTCGCGGCTTTGGCGGCGGTGACGTGAAACTGGGCGCGGCTTTGCGGCCGGTCGTCCAGGCCCAGCACCGCCGTGATCACCCCATCCAGTGCTGCCGGCACGCTCAGCCCACCGGTGCGGTGGCGGTGCGTGACGGTCTCATTATTGGGTGCCGTGCTCGTGACGGTCTGAAGGGTGGTGCCGAAAATGCCGGCCAGCACCCCCGCCGGGCCGCTGACCCGTACCCGACGGGACGCGGCGTCGACGGCAGTGACCTTCGCGCCCAGTGCCGTCAGCGTTGAGGTGACCAGTTCGATGTCCGCAGCGCTGGCACCGTAGGCGGCTGCGGCCTCGGCGCCCATGCTTCCACCGGGCAGTGCGGAGTCCGGGACGTCGCCGGCACGGCGCAGGTAGATGCTGACTTCCACCGGCTCGTGCCCTGCCGCATTGGGC
>JBAUMA010000230.1:0-2056 GCA_049578485.1 Specibacter sp. | reverse complement strand
GAACCGGAGCGCGACTTCGTGGTCCTGGACGCCAATGCCGGTCCCGGAGGGGCCTGGCTCCACCGCTGGCCCTCGCTCACCCTCGGCGCCGCCCACGCCGTCCACGACCTCCCCGGCATGAAGCTGGGCCCGGCCGACCCCGGCGAACCGGCCAGCGCCGTCGTCGCCCGCTACTACGGCAGCTACGAAAGCGCCTTTGACCTTCCCGTCCACCGGCCCGTGAAGGTGCACGCAGTCCGGTCTGTCCAAGGGCCCGACGACGGCGCCCCCACCGACGCCTCAAACTCACCCCTGTCGGTGGAGACCGATCGCGGCGTGTACACGGCCAGCCTGGTCATCAACGCCACCGGCACCTGGGACAAACCCCACTGGCCGCACTACCCGGGTCAGGAACTCTTTACCGGAACGCAGCTGCACACCCACGACTTCCGTTCCGTTGCCGACTTTGCCGCCAAGCGGGTACTGGTGGTGGGCGGCGGCACCTCGGCCGTGCAGTTCCTGCTGCAACTGGCCGACGCCGGCGTCGAAACCGCCTGGTCCACCCGCCGCCCGCCGGAGTTCACCGCCCGGGAGTTCAACCCGGACTGGGGGCGTGATGTGGAGCGACGGGTCAACGAGCGCACCTCCGCCGGCCTGCCACCCCTCAGCGTGGTGGGAGTGACCGGAATACCGTTGACCCAGCAGTACCAAGCCGGGATAGCCGCCGGGACGCTGGTGTCCCGAGGGCCCCTGCAACGGCTGTTGCCAACCGGCGCCGTGTTTGCCGACGGCTCGGAATTTGCCGCCGACATCATCCTGTGGGCCACCGGATTCCGTGCCGCGCTGGACCACCTCTCGCCGCTGAAACTGCGCGAACCCGGCGGCGGCATCACCATGGACGGGGTGAAGGTGGCCCGGGAGCCGCGGCTTTTGCTGGTGGGCTACGGCGCTTCCGCTTCCACCTTGGGTGCCAGCCGGGCAGGCCGTGCCGCCGCCCTGACGGCCATCGAGCGGCTCAGTGCTCCGTTGCCGGTGTGACATTGGCTGCCTCATGGGCCCCGGGGAAATATCCTCGGGTCGTGCGGGGTTGGCGCTAGGGAGACCCCTTTTCGAAAGGCACCAATCATGACGCTTCCCCTCTCCATCCTTGACCTTGCCCATATTGGTGAGGACGGCATTGCCGCTTCGTTCCGGGCGTCCGTGGAGTTGGCCCAAAAGGCCGAGGGGTGGGGATACAGGCGAATTTGGTTTGCCGAGCACCACAACATGCCCTCGATCGCCTCCTCCGCCACCAGCGTGTTGATCGCCCACGTGGCAGCGCACACCAACTCGATCAGGCTGGGGGCTGGCGGCATCATGCTGCCCAACCACTCGCCGTTGCAGATTGCCGAGCAGTTTGGCACGCTTGAAACCCTGCACCCGGGCCGGATCGACCTGGGGCTGGGCCGCGCCCCGGGCAGCGACCAAAACACCATGCGGGCACTGCGCCGCGACCCCATGGCCGCCGACACCTTCCCTGCCGACGTGCAGGAACTGCAGGCCTACTTTGCCGGGCAGAGCCGTATTTCCGGCGTCAACGCCTACCCGGGCAAGGACACGCACGTGCCGCTGTACATCCTGGGCTCCTCCCTGTTCGGGGCCAGGCTTGCCGCTGCACTGGGGTTGCCGTATTCCTTTGCCTCGCACTTTGCCCCGCAGGCCCTCGAAGATGCCGTGAAGATTTACCGCCGCGATTTCCAGCCCTCCGACGCCCTGGCCGAACCGTACGTGATTGCCGGAGTCAATGCGATCGTGGCCGATACCCAGGAGGAGGCCGATGCCTTGTTCCTGACCGCCAAACGACGCCGGGTGGCCGCCATGGTGGGTGGCGGACGCATCTTCACGGACGCCGAAGCGGACCTCCTGCTCGAATCGCCGGCCGGCCAGCAAGTGCTGAACATGATGCGTTACTCCGCCGTGGGCTCACCGGCTGTTGCCCGCGAATACCTGGACGGTTTTGCCAAGCTGGCCGACGCCGACGAACTCATCGTCGCCACCCAAGTCACCGACCGCACGGCCTGGATCCGCAGCTTTGAAC
>JBAUMA010000229.1:0-3048 GCA_049578485.1 Specibacter sp. | reverse complement strand
ATGCCGTCCAGCGGGACCTGGATGCGCGTCTGGCCGCCGGCAATCACCCGGCCCTGGATGTCCTTGGGTGCCGGGGGCAGGTTGTGTTCGGGGTCGGGCGCCACAATGTTGATCGTCACGGGCGCCGAGTCAGACTGTCCGGAGTCGTTGCTGACCTTGTACACGCCCTGGACGCTGCCGGCGGTGGTGCCGGCGAGGAAGCGCAGGGAGTCCTGATCAACCCACAGTTTCCCGGCGGAAGCATCGGGGGCCTGGGTGATTTCGGGGTGCTTGAGCACGTCACCGTTGGGGTCGAAGTCGTTGGACAGCACGGGGATGCGCACCACGTCGCCGGCACGGACGTTGACCACGTCGGGCCGGGCGGTGGGTGGCCGCAAGGTGGCGGCTGCCGGAACCCTGACCACGGAGACGGCACCGATTGAACTGCCCTGCCCGTTGGAGACCGTGTAGTGGATGGTGACGGGCTCGCCGGGGTCGCCCGTGTCCACGAGTTTCAGGACATGGTGGTCAAGCACGGTGGCCTGGACCTTGGCTGCGGCCGGGGCATCGACGGATTTGACCACCAGCACCCCGCCGGCGGGGTCGGTGTCGTTGCCCAGCACGTCCACCAGCGTGGATCCGCCGGTGGGCAGCAGCGCGATGTCCTTGACGGCGATCGGGGCCAGCTCGTCCTGGGCGGCCACCACGTCGATGCGGATCAGGCCCGTGGCGCTTTGGGGCCCGTTGGTGACCTGATAGCTCAGGTACGTGGCGCCCACCGTGTCCGAGGTGAACGTAAAGGTGCCGTTGTCGGCGACGCTGGAGGCGGTGCCCGTGGCGGGCTTGTCCACGCTTGCCAGCCGGAGCTCGCCGCCGGCCGGGTCCTGGTCGTTCTTCAGCGGCGCCACGGTTGCGGCCTGCCCGGCCACCACCCGCACGTAGTCGGCGTTGGCCACGGGGGGCACGCCGCCGTCGGGCTTCACGCTGACCTTGATGGTCTTTTCAACCGTCTCGCGGGTGTCGGAGACCTTGATCGTGACGGATTTGATGCCGCTGTCCTGTCCGTTGTCCAGGTACGTCAGCTCGCCGTCAGGGGTGAACTTCACCTCGGCCGTGTTGTCCCCCGCCGTGGCGCCGACCAGGAAGATGTTGTCGCCGTCGGGGTCGATCATGTCCGCCAGCACGTTTTGGCTGATCGAGGCGCCCTGTGCCACCACCATGGTGGTTGGGCGCAGGGAGACGGGGGCGGAGTTTTCACTGTCCGGGACCACCCGGATGGTGACGGCCCCCTTGGCGATGCCGCCGCGGCCGTCGTCGGCGGTGTAGCTGAAAGATTCCGTGCCTGCGGGGGCGCCGTCGGGCACCACCAGCTGGAGCCCGGTGCCGCCGTAGACGGCCTGGATGGTGCCGGCCTTGATGCTTGTGGCGCTGTCACGGACGGTGAGCACGTCGCCGTCGGGGTCGGAGTCGTTGTAGAGCACCGGCAGCAGCGTGGTGGTGCCGGCGCGCACCCCAAAGGTGTCGGGCATGGCCACCGGCGGCCGGTTTGGCTTCGTCCTGTCGGGCAGGGTGTTCACCACATTGGGGTCGGAGGAGTCCTTGTCCGCGTTGTCGGCGTTCTTTTCATCGGCGACCAGGTCTTTCCAGTTGTTGACCAGCAGCATGTTCTCGTTGACCAGCCAGACGTTGCCGCCGGTCATGTCGTTGAGCACCACAACGTCCCGGTTTTGGCGGAACGCCAGGTCCGATTGACCCGAGGCGTGCGGAATGGCCACGGCTTTGTCGTCCTGGCCGGGGCAGTGGAACAGGTACGTGTTGGTGCCGTTCCAGGCGGCATGCACGCAGCCGTCCTGCTGCACGGGGGCGATGGGCCGGCCGGTGCCGCCGGCTTTGACGGTGGTGGCCGTCCCGCCGCCCAGGGGTTGGACCACCAGGCCGGAGGAGGTTTCCACGGCCACGGAGTCCCCGGCAGCGCTGCGCTGTTGGAGCCGGGCGTCCTTGCCGTTGTCCACCACCACCTTTTTGTTGCCGGGCAAAAACAGCGTGCCGGTGTCCGGGTCCAGGACCACGGGCTTGTTCCCCACCACGCTCAGTTGCAGTTTGCCCGAGTTGGGGAGCCCGTCAATCGTGTCGTTCCGGGTGTCCAGGGTCCGGCCGTCGGCGTCGAGCTTGAGGGTGGTGAGCGTGGCTGTCTGCGGGGCGAGGACAAAAACGTCGCTGGCGCCGTCGTCGGTCTTAAGCCCGACGGCGGCCCGTGCGTTGGCGGTCTTCGCCAGGATGGGTTTGCTGGCCTTGTCGTTGAACGACGACGCCGCACTGCTGGGCATGGCCCACACCTTGCCGGCGGCCGGATCGGTGATTGCCACGATGTCGGTGCCCAGGGACACGGCCTTGGAACCGGCCAGCGGGGTGTCCTGGGTCAGGGCCATGGCCGGGACGTTGACCTGGTTCAGGAGGGTGCCGGAGTCGTTGTCCATGAACACGGTGCCGGCCTGCTGGAGCACGTTGAAACCGGTGGTGGTTGCCGTGAATCCGCCGTCAAGGACCTTTGACTGGGCGTTGAGGTGCCCGGCCATGTTCATGCTGCGGTTGGTCACCCACACGCTGCCGTCGTTCAGATCCACGTCCGCGGTGGTGAAACCGGGGTAGATCACCGCACCTGCGACCACCGCGGCCGAGACCGCCAGCACCGCCGAAGTTGAAAACAACTGCTTCTTGCTGGTCAACCGCTGCAAAACCATAAAAAACCCTTACCCCGGAACGCGCCCCACGCGAACCTCAATTACTTGCTTCCCCGACACAAGGAAAAAATCGCCCGTGGCCGCTTTTCCACTCATTAGTGTGCACGCACATCGTTGCCCGGTGCAATGGTGACTACTCCCCATCGCACCGGACACGCCATTTCACGGCGCTGCGGGCTACCAGCCGTGCGGCTGCGGACACTCCGGAATGGGCTGGTTCCGCTGGTCGGCACTGAAGGCATCCCAGCGGGCGAACAAGCCGTTGTTGGCCGCGTTGGCGCCGCCCCCGGCAGCATCCTGACGGTACCACTTGCCCGGTATTGAACCA
>JBAUMA010000228.1:0-3026 GCA_049578485.1 Specibacter sp. | reverse complement strand
CTTGTGCCGGGCGTCGCTGCCTTCAAAGGCGGCCATCAAGTCGTCAAAAAGCCAGGGGCGTCCCTGGCAGCCGCGACCCACCACAACGCCGTCCACACCTGTTTGGCGCACCATGGCGATGGCGTCCTCGGCACTCCAAATATCTCCGTTGCCCAGTACGGGAACATCCGGCAGGGCCTCGCGCAGGCGGGCGATGGCGTCCCAGTCGGCCTTGCCGGAGTAGAACTGGCTGGCTGTGCGTCCGTGCAGCGCGACGGCCGCAACACCGGAGTCGCGGGCAATCCGGCCGGCCTCCAGGTATGTCAGGTGGTCATCGTCGATGCCCTTGCGCATCTTGATGGTCAGCGGAATCTCGCCCTTGGAGGCTTCGCGAACGGCAGTCTGCACGATCGCTGTGAAGAGGTCGATCTTCCAGGGCAGCGCCGCTCCCCCGCCGCGGCGGGTCACCTTGGCCACGGGGCAGCCAAAGTTCAAGTCGATGTGGTCGGCGTGGTCTTCCTCAACCAGCATGCGCACGGCCTTGCCCACGGTTTCCGGGTCGACGCCGTAGAGCTGGACGGAACGGATCTTCTCGTCTTCGTCGTGACTGATCAGCCGCATGGATTCCGGCGTCCGCTCCACCAGGGCGCGCGAGGTCACCATTTCGGAGACAAAAACGCCGCCACCGTGTTCACGGCAGAGCCGGCGGAACGCGGTGTTGGTGATCCCGGCCATGGGTGCCAGCACCACCGGGGTTTCCACGGTGATATTGCCAAGCTGCAGGGGCGGGAGGTCCAGCTTGGTGTCGCTGGTGGGGATATCTGTAACAGTCACGGATCAATTCTCTCAAATCCGGCCAAATTAAGCGCCCTCGCGAGAGGCAGGTGAACAAGCTCACGGGCTGGGGCGTGTTTGGGGCACTCGAAAATGTTGTTAGACTGACTGGTCAGTACAAAGAATTGATTTCGCTGGACCGCCCCTGGCAATCCCGCCAGCCCCGGCCCACGCCACGAAAGGAACCTTGGTGCACATCTTTGCCGACAGCCTCGAACTGTCCGCTGACCGCGGCCCCGTCTACGGCCCGCTCACCTTTGCCGCAGGCGACGGTTTGACAGTGGTCCGCGGTGACGCCGGCAGCGGGCGGACCAGCCTGCTGCTGACCCTTGCCGGCCGCATGAAGTCCGACGCCGGGGACCTCACCATTGGCGGGTACACGCTCCCGCGCGACATCCGTGCCATCCAAAAGCTCACCGGCATCGCCGGCTTCGCGGGTATCGACGACCTCGAGCAGTCCGTCACGGTGGGGGCGGCGCTCCGCGAGCGCCAGGCTTGGCTGGCACCTTGGTGGGCGCGGGTCCGCAAACTCAACGACGTCGAGGTGGCCGCACTCTGCGCCGATGTCTTTGGCGAGAACCCCATCCCCGGCGCCAACAAGGTGATCTGGGACCTCGATGACACCTCCGCATTCCTGCTGCGGATCGCCCTGGCCATGATGGGCAACCCGGAGATTTTGTTTGTCGATGACATTGAACAGATCCGCGCCCGGGATTCCCGGTCAGTCATCTGGACCCGGCTGGCCCAGCTGTCTGAACTGACCGCCGTCGTGGTGGCCGCATCCTCCCTGGACGTCCCCCTCTGGGAGTCCCTGGAAATCAACCCCGCCGTGGTGGACATGTCCGGCGAACGCGTTAAGGAGACCGTCTAAATGTTTGCCTTCCTTTCATCCGGCACCGAGCTGAACCGCTTCAAGCGCGGGAAGATGACCAAGATCGCCGTGGCCGTCATGCTCTTCATCCCGTTGATCTACGGCGCGCTGTACCTGTGGGCATTCCAGGCCCCCGACAAACACATGAATGAACTCCCCGTGGCCCTGGTCAACCAGGACGTTGGCGCCATGAACGGCCAGGACCTCGTCCACGCCGGCACCGACCTGGCCGACGAGTTAACCAAGGGCATGGAGCTCAAATGGGAGCAGGTGGACGCCGCCTCGGCCGCCGCGGGCGTGGCCGACGGAAAGTACTACTTTGCCCTGACCATCCCGAAGGACTTCTCCAAGAACGCCGTCTCGGTCGGCACCGACAAGCCGGCCCGGACCATGCTGGATGTGCAGTACAACGACTCCAACAACTTCCTCTCCACCGTGCTGGGCAAGCAGGCCATGGCCCAGGTTCGGGACGCGGTGGCCCAACAGTTGGGCGAGCAAACCTCCAGCACCTTGCTGGTGGGCCTGAACGACGCCGGCACCGGGCTGCGGGCCGCGGCCGACGGTTCGGCCGAAGTCACCAAGGGCATTGACTCCGCCAAGGACGGTGCGGGGAAACTGGTGGTCGGCATGAACCAGCTGGCCACTGGATCGGTAACGCTCAACGACGGCGCCGCGCAACTGGCCACCGGTGCAGGCACGCTCTCCAGCGGCGTCAACGCACTGGCCGACGGTGCGTCCACCCTCAACGACGGCGCCTCCTCCCTCGCGACAGGGGCCGCTTCGCTCGCCTCGGGCGTCAACAAACTCTCCACCGGCGCCGGATCCCTGGCCGCCGGCAGCAACACCTTGGCGGCCGGCTCCGCGGAACTGGCCGCAAAACTCAACGCCTCCATTCCCGGCGCCCAACAGCTGGACGCCGGAGCCGCAGGGCTGTCCCAAGGCACGGCAACACTGTCCGCGAGCGCCGCCAAGCTAGCCGCTTCCGCCACGACGCTTTCCACGAGTGCCGACGCCGTCTCCGCCGGCGCCGCCCAAACCTCGCAGCAGCTGGCGGCACTGATCGCCGGCATCGAGGGCATGCCCGCCGACACCCCGGCGAGCGCACTTCTCGACGGGCTCAAGACGTTGCAGGCCCAGGGTGTCGACCCACTGGCGGCCAGTACCGCCCAGCTGGCGCAAGGGGCCCAACAGCTCTCCGCGGAAGGCACGACGCCGTTGTCCGAGGGCGCAGCAAAGCTGGCCGCCGGTGCCACCACGGTTTCGAGCGGGGTGACTACCTTGTCTGACGGCGTGGGCCAGGCAGCGGCCGGTGCCCAGAAGCTGGCTGACAGTGCCGCGACGC
>JBAUMA010000227.1:0-7053 GCA_049578485.1 Specibacter sp. | reverse complement strand
GTCCAGGGCATCCCGGCCGCCGGGCAGGGCGGCGGCCAACTCTCGGTAGCTGCGGCCGAGCCCGGCGGGGTGCGCGCCCAGCATTTCGCGCACATTGGTGACGGGCAGGAAGCGGGGGTAGCCGGCGTCGTCCGGGCCTGCGTTCACGGCGACCGTGGCGGGAACGACGAGGGCGAGCCGATACAGCTGCGCGGCGAGGGTGGCCGCCTGGCCGGCGGTGGCGCCGTCGGCCGCTGCGGCGAGCATCTCGGCCGTGGCACCGGGGAGGGCGTCCGCGACGCCGGTGTCCGGTTCGGCAATGACGGCCAGGGCCGTGAGTAGTTGCAGTTGGGGCTGATTGAGGCGGTCGAGGGCCCGGGCCAGACCGGCGCGGCTCGTGGCCCGGGCGGCCAGGGCCGCGAAATCGGCGGCCGGGGGCTCCATGAGCTCAGGGCGGAGTTGCAGCAGTGTCAGCAGCTCGGCGTCGTCCCGGGAGGCGAGGTCGGCCGTCAGCTGCTTGAGGGTGGACATGGGAAATGGGCCGCGGATCCGGGCCTAGAGCCGGCGCCGGCGGGAGGCCATGTGCGCGATGCTGATGCCCATCATGACAAAAGCCACGGGCAGGCCGATCTCGGCAATGAAGTTGTAGCCGGCCCACGCCTCGCCGCCACCCCACGCGACGAACAGGACAGCCAGCAGCGAGGCCAACGATCCGATGGCCAGGATCAGGGCGGCCATGGAGAATACCTGCCAACCACGGTCGCCGAAGCGTTGGGTTGTGTTCTGGGGGCTCATGGTCATAACGCTAACAGCGGACAGTTGCGGCACAAAGCGGCAGACCCCGCGCCAGGGCGGTAACCTAGAAGCTAATAGACCAACGCACAATGAACCCTGTTTGTACCAGCTGCACATTTCACAGCCCACGGGTACTGCGAATAAGCCCGCGCAGGCGACGGTCGTGACCCCCACAGATGAAATATATGAGGTAGAGCAAGTGCCGATCGGCAAAGTGAAGTGGTACGACAACGAAAAAGGCTTCGGCATCTTGACTGCCGACGACGGCCGCGAAGTATTCCTGCGCGCCAACGCCCTGGCTCCCGGCACCGGTGACATCAAGCCCGGCATGCGCATGGAATTCGGCGTTGCCGACGGGCGCAAGGGTGCCCAGGCCATGGCTGCAAAGGTCATCGAGCACGGCCCGTCCGTGGCGAAAGCCAAGCGGATGCCGGCCCGGGACCTCGCGCCGATCGTCCAGGACCTCGTGTCCTTGCTTGAACACTCCATCGGATCCCTGACCAACGGCAAGTACCCGGAAGGCGACGCGAGCAAGATTGCCGCCGCGTTGCGCAAGGTTGCCGACAACTTCGACGCATAACGGTGCCCACCATGACCGAACTTCCCACGGATTCCGCCACTTCCACACAGCTGCCCCCGGCCGACGCCCCGCGTCCCGGCGTGCCCGTGTGGCGGGTGGGCAAGCCGGACGCCTTCCTGGCCGAGGCCGTCGCCATCGCACGTGAGGCCGTGGGGGAGATTGCCGCTACTGAAGATATTGGCCGGCATGTGGCCGCGCGCAGCGAAGGAATCAGGTGCGTTACGCACCTCTTTGAGTGCAAGCTGCCCGGCTATGTGGGGTGGCAATGGTTTGCCACGGTGACCCGGGTGTCCCGTTCCAAGGACGTCACGGTCAATGAGGTGGGCATGCTCCCCACCAACGATTCCGTCCTGGCCCCGCCGTGGGTTCCCTGGGCCGAACGCGTCCGCCCCGAAGACGCCAAGCCCGACGAGCCCGAGCACGACGACGAGTCCCCGGTGGTCGAGCCTGTCGAGTCCCCGGTGGTCGAGCCTGTCGAGACCGACGTACGCGAAGACTGACCGGGAGCCGAAGCCGGCATTCTTTCGGCGACTTCCCAGCCGTCGGCCGCGGGCGGCCTTAGGCCTCCTTGACGTCGCCTACAAGGACGCCGGCTCCGACTCTGTCCGTCCAGTGAATAGTAAAGGCGACTCCCGAAGCTCGGGAGTCGCCTTTACTGTGCGTTGGATGGCAGCAGCTAGAGGTTTTCGATGACGTAGTCGATGCACTTGGTCAGCGCTGTGACGTCGTCGGGCTCGATGGCGACGAAGGTGGCGACGCGCAGCTGGTTGCGGCCCAGCTTGCGGTACGGCTCGGTGTCCACGATCCCGTTGGCGCGCAGCACCTTGGCAACGGCGGCGGCATCGACGGAGTCGTCAAAGTCGATCGTGACGATCACGTTGGAGCGGTCCTCCGGGTTGACCACAAACGGCGTGGCCACGCTGGAGGCCTCGGCCCAGGAATACAGGCGGCCCGCTGAATCTGCGGTGCGACGTGAGGCGAAGTCGAGGCCGCCGTTGGCGTTGAGCCACTTGACCTGCTCGTTGAGCGTGACCAGTGTGGACAGTGCCGGCGTGTTGTACGTCTGGTTGACCAGCGAGTTGTCGATCGCCGTTTTCAGGTTCAGGAAGTCCGGCACCCAGCGGTTGGTGGAGGCGATGCGGTCGGCCCGCTCCAGCGCAGCGGGAGAGAACAGGCCAAGCCACAGGCCGCCGTCGGAGGCAAAGTTCTTTTGCGGGGCAAAGTAGTACACATCGGATTCGCTGACGTCCACGTGCAGGCCGCCCGCGGCCGAGGTGGCGTCCACGAGGACCAGGGCGCCGTTGTCGGCCCCCTGGACACGCTTGACGGGGGCCGCCACACCCGTGGAGGTCTCGTTCTGGGGCCACGCGTAAACATCGACGCCGGCCTCGGCAATGGGTGCCGGGCGCGTGCCCGGGGTGGAGGTGATGATGGATGAGGCATCCAGGAATGGGGCGTTGTTGGTGGCGGAGGCAAATTTGGAGCCAAACTCGCCAAACGACAGATGCTGGGCCTTCTTCTCAACCAGGCCGAAGGAGGCAACGTCCCAGAATGCGGTCGAACCGCCAACGCCCATGATGACTTCGTAGCCGTCAGGGGCGTTGAAGAAGTCCTTCAACCCGCTGCGTACCTCGCCGACCAGGTTCTTCACCGGGGCCTGGCGGTGGGAGGTGCCCAGCAGGGAGGCGCCGGCGGCGGACAATGCAGCCACCTGCTCCGGGCGGACTTTGGAAGGCCCGGCGCCAAAGCGTCCGTCGAGCGGACGCAGATTGGCAGGAATGGTGAGGGGCGTGGATTCGCTCACGAGTTTGCTCCAAAATCTAAACGATGGAAGTGAAGGCGCCAATGGCCTGCTGCCAATTCTGCCGCAAACCCGGGTCAAGCCAGAAATGTGGGCCGCATGCTGAAACATTGCGGGTGCGCCGGCGCCGTGCGGGAACAAACTGCACGTTTTCATCCCTTGTATTAAGCACGATAACGTAGAGGCAAATGCCCCTGCCCGGAATCTCGCTCAATATTGGAGGAATCTGACGTGACAGATTTGATTGACACGACGGAAATGTATTTGCGAACCATTCTGGAGTTGGAAGAGGAGAACATCGTTGC
The DNA here is from genome assembly GCA_049578485.1 of Specibacter sp. Classification (GTDB taxonomy): domain Bacteria; phylum Actinomycetota; class Actinomycetes; order Actinomycetales; family Micrococcaceae; genus Specibacter. Next base: position 3,593 of record JBAUMA010000227.1, on the reverse strand, counting down.
ACTGCGCGCGCGCATTGCCGAGCGGCTGCACCATTCCGGCCCCACCGTTTCCCAGACCATCGGGCGCATGGAGCGGGACGGGCTGGTCATCGTCTCCGGTGACCGCCATTTGGAACTGACTCCGGCAGGCCGGGACAAGGCCACCCGCGTCATGCGCAAGCATCGCCTGGCCGAGAGGCTGCTCGCGGATGTCATTGGCTTGGATTGGGCCTACGTCCACGAGGAAGCCTGCCGCTGGGAGCACGTCATGAGTGAACGCGTCGAACAGCGCTTGTTTGATTTGCTCGGGCGCCCGGAGGAATCCCCCTATGGCAACCCCATCCCCGGACTGGAGGAACTGGGCGGAGACGTGGCCCCGCTCTTTGCCGCGGGTCTTTTGACCCTCGTTGATGCCATGGCCACGTATTCGACCGACCAATCGGTGACCATTCACAGGCTTTCGGAACGGATCCAGGTGGATCCGGAACTGCTGACCCAGCTCGACGAGGGCGGCCTGCGTCCGGGCGCTTCCATTTCCCTGGCCATGGCGGGGGACTACATCTCCGTGCGTGTTCCCGGGATCGAAGGCGCACTGGAGCTGCCGCCCGAGGTGGCGTCGCACGTTTTTGTCTCCATGAAATAACCACCCGCACGGAAACCGGCGGCAGGCTGCCCAGCCTGCCGCTTTTTCCTTGTGGTGACGAATGTCAAATGTAACGGACTTATCACGACGATCATTTGTACCGTATAGTAATAAGCTGGCGCTGTAACCAAAGCGTTACCATCTTTCGACACCGAACCTTGCCTTCGGGAGATGGATTTATACAACTCAGGCAAGGGCGGGGGAACCACATACGGCAGGCCATGCGGTCCGCCTTGGGGTGAAGCCCGGTCTTGAACCACTCGCAACCTTATGACGTCCTCCACTGGAGTGCGCCCTGGGCGGGCGTGTGCCACGGGACCTGGCCGGATCAAAAGTTACACTCTCTGATCCGAATCCGACAGCTAACTCCGCAGGTGTCATCCCTAGAGAGGTAATTAGTGTCCGAGGTCAAGGAACACGGCCGCCGCCGCGCGGCTGTGTCGACAACCCATGAGGTTGCACCCCTACTGCGTAGTCGCCGCGAAGCCCTGGCGGCCGAGAAGGCCGAGTCGCCTGGTGCGCTCGCAACCCTGGTCCGCAGCGGTCTTGCCAATGGCGCGGGACAAAAAGTGGGCATCGCCTTAGCTGCCACCGGGCTTGCCCTGGCCGTCACGGTGCCGTCCGCAACGGGTGTCCCCATGGCAAATGTTGATGTTCAGGCCGTCGCAGCAACGGAATCTGTTGTCACTGCCGCCGCCGACATTCCGATTTCCTTCGCGACGCCCGCCGTCGCCAGCGTGCTGAATCCTGACGGACGCCTCAAGGAGACGCTGAAGGTCAAGGCCTCCAATGTCACCGCACAGGCTGCCAAGGGAACACTGTCCGCACCCTTGAAGACCCTGAGCGAGAGCTCACCCTTTGGCGCCCGCATCAATCCGATCACCGGGGCAGTGGATGAATTCCACACAGGCAAGGACTTTGCCGTGCAGTGCTCCACCGCCGTTTTTGCCGCCGCCGGCGGAACCGTCACATACTCGCAGTGGCATGAATTTGGTGGCGGAAACCGGATCGTGGTCAGCCACGGCAACGGCCTGTCCACCACCTACAACCACTTGAGCTCCAGCAGTGTCAAGGTGGGCCAAAGGGTCGAACGCGGCGAGCAGATCGCCCTCAGTGGGACCACGGGAGCATCGACCGGCTGCCACCTGCACTTCGAGGTCATCGTGGACGACAAGGAAGTCGATCCCGAGGGTTGGCTTTAGTCCCTCCACAGGGTGACTTAGGTCACGGCTTAGTGACATGACCGTGACCTGAACGTGACATTGTTAAAAATCTGCTGTACCGTCGTAATCGCGCCTACTTCGAATCAAGCTGGCGTCCACGAGTTGATTGCCTAGCTCTGCCACTACTCGTGGTCCGTTCGTATCAATCGTCTGGCAGGGGCGGGGGAACCAATAATCGGACTTCGTTTCACACGAAGTCCTTGGGGTGAAGTCGCAAACGCATTGATGAGGAAATGTCCTCTTCCAAGTGCAAAGCGGCCGGGTGACTCCCATCCGAATCCGACAGCTTACCTCGCAGGCATTGGGAGAGGAACCGTCTTGACTTCAGTAACTACCCTTGGGCGCCACCGCGCCGAGGTTGTTAAAACCAGCCCGCTTTCGGTCATTACGAAAGCCGTAAGCTCCAACGCCGGCGGTGTCGGCCGACAGGCCGCCGTTATCGCCGCAGCATCCGGTCTCGTCCTGACCTCCGGAATCGCAGCCAACGCAGCAACTCCCACCGTGGAGCGCGCCTCCGACGGCGGATCCACGCTGAGCATGAACTCTTCACTGGCTTCCGCAGTGACTGCAGCATCCACGGTGAAGATCTCCTTCGCCACCCCCAAGGTTTCCTCCACCCCGGCTCCCGTAGTCGAGGCCCCCGTTGTGGCAGCACAGAGCGATGAGGTTGCCGTTGCAGACGCTCCCGTCGCCGACGCTGCAGCCGCACCGGTTGCCGCAGCTCCGGCCGCCGCACCCGTCGTGACCGTCACGGAGCCGGCAGCTGCCAAGCCCGTAACCAAGAGCGGCATTGGCGCAACCATCGCCGCTGCAGCCCTGGCCCAGATCGGCGTTGCACAGGACTGCACCGCACTGGCCAGCAACTCCCTGGCTGCCGCAGGCATCAACTTCCACGACTGGCCGGCAGGCTACCTGTCCCTGGGTCGCACGGTTTCCCAGGCTGAAGCCCAGCCCGGTGACTTGATCTACTACGCAGACGGTGGCGTGGGCATGGCTCACATCGCTGTTTACATTGGCAACGGCCAGGCCGTCCACGGCGGTTTCCAGGGAACCACCAAGGTTTGGTCCGTCGACGTTGGAGGATCCGCACCGGTCTTCATCGCGATGGGTCACTAAGACTTACAGCGACACAAAAGTATTGCGCAATGGACCCCATCCTTGGATGGGGTCCATTGCTGTTAACGCGAAGCTGGCACGAAGAATGGCCCCCGCCAATCGGCGGGGGCCATTTTTCGTAACCGCTAGTTCTCGACGGCGGTGGCTTTCGCGTCGCCCGAGGAGCTGATGGTCTTCTCGATGGTGGTGGCCAGCGGGATTTCCTTGACGAAGAGCAGCAGGATCCCGGCCAGCAGCAACAGCGGGACCATATAGATGAAGATCGGCGTGAGCGCGTCGTTGTACGCGCCCACCACAATGTTCCGCACCGCCGTGGGCAGGTTGCGCACCAGCTCCGGGGTGAGGGAGTTGTTGCCCCCGGCATTTCCGGCGGCTGCCGGCATCCGCTCCACCAACAGGTTTGTCAGCCGGCTGGCAAAAAGGCTGCCGACGACGGCGGCGCCGAGTGAGGCGCCGATCTGGCGGAAGTAGTTGCTTGAGGCGGTTGCCATGCCCACCTGGGAGTTGGGGAACTGGTTTTGGACAATCAACACCAGGATTTGCATGCTCATGCCCAGCCCGATGCCCATCACGGCGAGGTAGGCGCAAATGACCCATACCGGCATGGTCGGCGTCATCGAGGAGAGCAGCAC
>JBAUMA010000226.1:0-3039 GCA_049578485.1 Specibacter sp. | reverse complement strand
CCTCTAAGACAAAATCGAAAGCGTATTTGCGGCCAGTATGGCGCAGCTGAGCCGCAAATGAGGATATAGACTCCCGGTATGACATTCATTAGGGTGGCCGAAGCAGCCAGGTTCCTTGGCGTCAGTGACGACACCGTGCGGCGCTGGCTGGACAACGGCACCCTCAACGGCCGCAAGGACGCCCAGGGCAAGATCGTCGTCGACGGGCTCGAATTGGCCGGCCTGGCGAAATCGCAGGCCCAACTGCCCGAGGACCCTACCGGCGTCGGAAGTTCCGCCCGGAACAGGTTCGTCGGGCTGGTCACCAACGTCACCATGGATTTGGTCATGGCCCAGGTGGAGATGCAGTGCGGCCCGTTCCGGGTGGTGTCCCTGATGAGCAGCGAAGCCGTCAGGGACTTGAAACTTGTGCCGGGATCCGTGGCCACCGCCGTGGTGAAGTCAACCAATGTGATCATCGAAGTCCCACAGACAGGAATCAACAGATGAACCGCACCCTCAAGGGCCTGGCCGCGCTGGCCACCGCCCTGCTGCTGGCCGCTTCCGTCACCTCCTGCTCCACGAATGCCAGCCCCGGCACCACGGGCGCGGCCACCACCGGCGCCTCACAGGAGTTCTCCGGCACGTTGACGGTGTTCGCAGCGGCCTCGCTGCAGCAGACGTTCACGGCGTTGGCGGCAACGTTTGAGAAGGAGAATCCCCAGGTGAAGGTGTCGTTGAACTTTGACGGTTCGTCCACACTGGTCACCCAAATCACCCAGGGGGCCCCGGCGGATGTCTTTGCCTCGGCCGATCTGAAGAACATGACCAAACTCAGCACCGCCAAGCTGGTGGCGGGAACTCCGGCGAACTTTGCCACCAATGTGCTCACGATTGTTGTTCCGCCCGCCAACCCGGCCAACATCACCACCTTCGCCGACCTCGCCAAGCCCGGCGTGAAAGTGGTGGTGTGTGCCGCCCAGGTGCCGTGCGGTGCGGCCACGGTCTCCGACGCGGCCAGCGCCGGCGTCACGCTCAAGCCGGTCAGTGAGGAACTCTCGGTCACGGGTGTGCTCGGCAAGGTCACCTCGGGCGAGGCCGACGCCGGCTTGGTGTACGTGACGGACGCCAAGGGCGCCGGGGACAAGGTCAAGGCCATCCCGCTCACCCTGGCCAAGCCGACCATCAACGAATACCCGATTGCCGCCGTCGCCAGTTCCAAGCAGCAGGCAGCGGCAGCCGCGTTCATCAAACTGGTCACGGGCGACGCCGGCCAAAAGGTCCTGCAGGACGCGGGCTTTGGCGCACCCTAAGTCGCGGAGGCGGTGGGAGTACCAGGCCGTCCCGCGCTGGATCTTCCTGGTTGCGGCGGCGGGTGCCCTGTTCATCCTGGTGCCCCTGCTGGGCATGGTGGCCCAGGTCAATTGGGGCCAGTTCATCCCCCTGGTCACCTCCGAATCATCGCTGGATGCCTTGTTGTTGAGCCTGAAGACGGCGGCAGCCAGCACGGCGCTGTGCATCATCTTCGGCGTGCCCCTGGCACTCGTGTTGGCCCGGGCACGGTTCCCCGGGCAACGGATTCTGCGCGCCTTGATCCTGCTCCCGTTGGTGGTGCCGCCCGTGGTGGGCGGCCTGGCCCTGCTGTACACCTTTGGCCGGGAGGGCCTGCTCGGCAAATACCTGACCGTGGCAGGAATCGACATTGCGTTCTCCACCACTGCCGTGATCATGGCCCAGGCCTTTGTGGCCCTGCCTTTTTTGGTGCTGAGCCTGGAGGGGACGCTGCGCACGGCAGGGGAAAAGTATGAGGCCGTGGCCGCCACGCTGGGCGCCCGGCCCTCCACGGTTCTGCGCCGGATCACCCTTCCGCTGGTGCTGCCGGGCCTGGTCTCCGGGGCTGTGCTGTCCTTTGCCCGCAGCCTGGGCGAATTTGGGGCAACCCTGACCTTCGCCGGCAGCCTGCAGGGCGTCACCCGAACGCTCCCGCTGGAAATTTACCTGCAACGTGAGATCGATCCGGACGCGGCCGTGGCGCTGTCCTTTCTCCTGATTGCCGTGGCCGTGGTGGTGGTGGCCCTGAGCTACCGCTCCCCCAAGTCGCCGCTGCGGGCTGTTGTTCCAACGGTGGTGGGCGCCCCGTGACACTGGAGCTGAATGCCGCCATCGCAGATCGAAACCTTGACGTCACCCTGAGCGTGGGGCCCACGGAAACCGTTGCCGTCATGGGCCCCAACGGCGCCGGGAAGTCCTCCGTGGTGCAAGTGCTGGCCGGGCTGGTGAAGCCGGACTCCGGCCACGCCACCTTGGGTGGCCGGACCCTTTTCCGCCTGGGCAGCGGCGCAACGTGGCTGGCGCCGCACGAGCGCGGCATGGGGCTGCTGGCCCAGGATGCGCTGCTGTTTCCGCACCTGAGCGTGCTGGAGAACGTGGCGTTTGGTCCGCGCAGCCAGGGCATCGGCAAGGCCGAGGCCGCCAAAACCGCACTCCACTGGCTCCGCGAGGTCGACGCCGAGGTGTTGGCTGCACGGAAGCCGGCCCAACTGTCCGGCGGCCAGGCCCAACGCGTGGCACTGGCCAGGGCGTTGGCCACCGACCCCGAACTGCTGCTGCTCGATGAACCCATGGCCGCCCTGGACGTCAACACCGCCCCGTTCCTGCGCAGCCTGCTCAAGCGCGTGCTCGCCGGCCGCAGGGCCATCATCGTCACGCACCACGTCCTCGACGCCGTCATGCTGGCAGATCGCATCATCGTCATGGACCACGGCCGCATTGTGGAATCGGGCCCCACCGCAGCCATCCTGGCCCACCCGCGCAGCGACTTTGCCGCCTCGCTGGCCGGGCTGAACGTGTTGACCGGCACCCTGGATGGTGCCACCGTCTTGACGGACGACGCCGGTCTGGTCACCGGCCGCTTGGCTGCACACCCCGCAGCCCCCGAAGCAACCCCCGAGGAGGGCGGGCCGGACGGCATGGCCGCCTTCCCGCCGTCGGCCGTTTCGGTGTTCCTGTCCCCGCCCCAGGGCAGCCCCCGCAACTGCTTCGCAGTGACCGTGACCGAGC
>JBAUMA010000225.1:0-5861 GCA_049578485.1 Specibacter sp. | reverse complement strand
TGAGTAGAATTCCACAACCAGCTGCTCTTCACAGGTCACGGGGACCTCAACACGCTTGGGCTTGCGAACCAGGCGGGCCTGCAGGCTCTCCAGCTTCACATCCAAGTAGGCCGGGACGGCCGGGAGGACGTCGCGGTGTGCGCCGGCTGCAGCGAGCTGCAACGGAACCATGGAGTGGCTGCGCGGGTGCACGTGGATCAGCTGACCCTCGGCAACGCGGAACGACGGGCGGTCCACGCGGGCGCCGTCGACCATGATGTGGCGGTGCACAACCAGCTGGCGGGCCTGTGCCGTGGTGCGGGCGAAGCCGGCACGCAGGACGAGGGCATCCAAACGGGTTTCCAGGATCTCGACCAGGTTCTCACCGGTCATGCCCTTGGTGTGCTTGGCTTCTTCGAAGGCACGGGTCATCTGTGCTTCGCGGATGCCGTACTGGGCGCGCAGACGCTGCTTTTCGCGCAAGCGTACCGCGTAGTCGCTGTCCTGCTTCTTGCGGGCGCGGCCGTGCTCACCGGGGCCGTACGGACGGCGCTCGAGGTACTTGGCTGCCTTCGGAGTCAGAGCAATGCCGAGGGACCGCGAAAGGCGGGCCTGCCGGCGGGCACGTGTGTTGTTAGCCACTTGTGTCCTTCCAATATCTGCAATACATGTATGTCCTGGCCTCCATTGTGGAGAGTTGGGGCTATTGCGGCCCTATCGCTACAGCACCCGGGCATACCCATCAACGCCTAAAACACGGGGCTGTAAGGCCGAATCGTGGTTCAAGGTGGGGGCATGGAGCCGGGGCTTGCCAGTGCGCCATCAACTCTACCACCTGCGCCCTATGTGGCCGGAGCCCCGGTGCCTGGGCCGGTGCCTTTCGCGGTGCCGGTGCCGGTGCCGGTGCCGCGAATGATCGCCCGCAGCCGGTCCACCCGCACGCCCAGGTCCCGTTCCACGCCGTTGCCCGTCGGCTCATAGTAGTTCCTGCCCACGAGGTCATCCGGCGGGTACTGCTGGGTGGCGATGGAGTGCGGCGAGTCGTGTGAATAGATGTAGCCCTTGCCGTGGCCCAGTCCCGCGGACCCGGCGTAGTGGGCGTCGCGCAGCGGCGGGGGCACCATGGTCCCCTTGCCGGCGCGGACATCGGCGATGGCGGCGTTGATGCCCATGTAGGCGGCATTGGATTTTGGTGCCGTGGCCACGTGCACCACGGCCTCGGCCAGGATGATCCGGGCCTCGGGCATGCCGATCAACGCCACGGCCTGTGCCGCGGCCACCGCCGTTTGCAGGGCCGTGGGATCGGCCATGCCCACGTCCTCGGCGGCGGAGATCATGATCCGCCGGCTGATGAAGCGCGGGTCCTCCCCCGCCTCCAGCATCCGGGCCAGGTAGTGCAAGGCGGCGTCGACGTCGGAACCCCGGACGGACTTGATGAACGCGCTGATGATGTCATAGTGCTGGTCCCCGGCCCTGTCGTAGCGCACGGCGGCCGCGTCGATGGCGCGTTCGGCTATGGCCAGGTCCACCTCGACGGGGGAACCGGCGTCGTTCAGTTCCGCCGGGGGCACCTCGGACAGAGCCACGCCGGCGGCGGCCTCGAGCGTGGTCAGGGCCCGGCGGGCGTCGCCGCTGGCAAGGCGCACCAGGTGGTCCAGTGCCTCATCGGTGAGCGTTATCAGCCCGTCGAGGCCTCGCGGGTCCGTGACGGCGCGTTGCAGGAGCCCCTGGATGTCTTCATTCGTGAGGGGTTTGAGCGTCAAGAGGATGGATCGGGACAGCAGGGGTGAGACCACGGAAAAGGAGGGGTTCTCCGTGGTGGCGGCGATCAACACGACCCAACGGTTCTCCACCCCCGGCAGCAGCGCGTCCTGTTGGGCCTTGTTGAAGCGGTGGATCTCATCGAGGAACAAGACGGTGGTGCGCCCGTGCAGGTCCCTGTCGGTCAGCGCCTGGTCCATGACCCGGCGCACGTCCTTGACGCCGGCGGTGATGGCGGAAAGTTCCACGAACTTCCGCCCCGGCCCGCGGGCAATGACATGGGCCAGGGTGGTCTTGCCTGTGCCGGGCGGACCCCACAGCATGACCGATGCCGGACCCGCCGGTCCCCCGGCCGGGCCGCCGCCGGCCAGCAGGTTCAAAGGCGATCCCGGGCCGAGCAAATGTTGCTGTCCCACCACTTCCTCAAGGGTGCGTGGCCGCATCCGCACGGCCAGCGGGCTGCGCGGGCGGGAGGCCGCGGACTGGTTCCCACCGCCAAAGGTGAGGGAACCGGGGTCATCGGAGTCGTCGTCGCCATCCAGGGCACTGCTAAAAAGGTCACTCACCCCTCTAGGCTATCCCCACGCCCGCCCCTGCCGTGCCGGTAGGCTGGCAGGCGTGAGCCCCTCCACCCGCACCGCCTTCGTCCCCGCTGCCCGCCTGCCCGGCTGGGTGGACCGGTTCACTGCCGCACACCGTGGGCTGGCGGAGCAGGAGGACACGGACGACGGCGTGGCCCTGCGCATGGTTGACGGTGCGGTGGCGCTTCTCCAACCGCCCTGGCCCGACGACGGCCGGCCCGGACGGGGCACGGACCTGCTGGAGCGGTTGGTTTCGCTGGCAACCCAGGAACGCGCCCTGGGCATTGTGCTGGTGCGACGTGGCGGGTTCGCGGTCGGAGTGTCGGTAGGCGGGGTCCTGCGCGCCCACAAAGTTGGCAGCGCGTCGGCACGCTCCCGGGGCGCCGACGCCGGCGCGGCCGTGGTGGAACGCACCCGGACGGAGGCTGGGCGGGTGTTTGCGGGGCAGAATTTTGAGTATCTGGCCACCGGCGGCGACAGGGCGTTGGTGGATGCCGTGCTGGCCGCACCGGCCCTGCGACTCCAGGCCGGCCGGCCCCGGCTGGCACCACTGGCGGTGGCCGACCCCAACATGGCAGTCCTGCAAAAAGCCGCCACGGATTTCTGCTCGGTCCGCATCCTGATCGCCGACGGACCCGGCTAGCTGGACCCCGGTTACCTCAAGGCGCAGTCACTTTAAGGCGCAGTTGCTGGCAGGGACAGTTCCTAGCAGGCGCTCGGCGCCCGGTGCAGCGGCGCCTGGCGGTAGTGATAGCGGCCCGCCTCGGCAAATCCGGCGCCTTCGTAGAGTTTTTGCGCCCCGGTGTTGGCGGCGGTCACCATGAGCCAGAAGTTGGCCGTGCCGGCGCTGTGCGCGGCTTCCATCAGTGCGGCCAAAATGGCCCTTGCCACGCCCTGCCGGCGATACTCCGGATGCACGGCCATGCCGTAGACCCCGCCCCAACCATCGATGAGGGATATCCGCCCCGTTCCAATGGCCGCCCCCTGGCCGTTCACTGCGGTCGCGTAGATCGAGGGCGTGCCCAGCAGAATGGACCGGGCGATGTGCTGTTCGGCCGCCCCTCCCCTGCCGTCAACCCGCCACCACAAATCCAGCCATTGTTCCGAGGGCGTTTCGGAGAAGACAATTGAGGCGCCATCCGGCGCCGGGGCCTGGCTGCCCGGCTCGCCGCCGGCGGTCATGATGATGGTTTCGGACTGCCGCGAAAACCTGTGCTGGTCAAGCAACTCGCCCAAGGCATTGTTTTCGGGACGGTGGGTCAGCTGGAAGATCACCGGTTGCCTGCGCGCGGCGTACCAGCCCGTGGCGTCCCGCAATGCCGCGGCCAGGTCTTTTGGCTGCCCCGCCGGCCAGATGGAGTTGGCCCGCTGCGTGACCGACCCTGCCGAGCGCAGCGTCCAGCCCTGCCGGGTTTGGCTGTCCGGGGCCACCCAGGCCTTATTCATCAGCACTTCCAGGGTGTCCAGCGTGGCCGGGGCTGCAGAGTGGTTCACCATCCATTCATCCTAAGTGTGTGGGCGGCGGCCAGGCGGCGTAAATTTTGATCGTCAAAAAGACGCCCACGACCAGCTTGCAACGCTAGTCTGTCCGCAGGTGCGCAATCCGGATCAGCCGAAAGACGCAATAGTGGAAGTGGTGGTGCTTGATGGAGTGGACAAAAGTGGCAACGGTCGCCGAACTCACGGATGCCCTGGCCTCGGGGGCCAAGGCCATTGAAATCCTGGCGGCGCTGCGGGGCATGCCGTCGGTGACGCTGCCGGCCGGGGTCTGTCTGCGTGGCGGAAGCCTGAACTTTGGGGCCAAGGGGCTGCGGTTGACCAGCAACAACACGGTGCAGGATGTCACCATCACCACGGCGCCCCACGAGGTGGCCGTCTACAACGACACCAGTGTCACGGACATGGGCACCCTGGCGCTGGCCAACGTCACCACCACGGGGCAGGTCTACCTGGTGGCGGAGGACAAGGTGCGCTCGGGCAGGATCCTGGCCGACAGCGTCCATGTCTCCGCCGCCGATACACGGGGACGCTTCCACCGGCCCACGGGCTTTGGCGTGGAAGCCATGCAGGGCGCCTTTACGGTGTGGAACCGCCAGGCCGATCCGGCTGTCAAGCTCACGGCCCGGCTGGAACACATCTCCGCCGGCAGCGTCCAGGAACCAGTCCATGGCGGCGGCGTGTTCGTGGGCGGCCACGGGGACAGCGCCGGGATGGCCGACGGCGGCGGCCTCGACGTCGAACTCCTCAGCACCGGTGACGTGTTTTCCAACGGCGGCATCGCTCCCGGCACACCGGATTTGATCAGCGGCGGCGTGTTCGTCATCAGCGGCGCCAATGTTGCCGAGGTGCGCAACCTGGGCACCACCACAACGTACGGCCAAAACGACATGGTCCTGGACAATTGGGGCGCGGTGGAGGCCTGGAACACGCACGGCGCCGTCACCTCATGGGGGCCCAGCGGCATCGGCTTCGTGAACTTTGGGGCCATTGGCACCTTAACCGTGAACGCGCCGGTCGAGACGTTCGGCCTCGGCGCCCGCGGCTTCAACGTCTATGACGGCTCCCTGGCCGAGGCCGTCTTTGATTCCATCACCACCCACGGCGACGGTTCCGTGGGCGTCCAGGTCAGCCGGGATTTGCCCGTGCTCACCATCCGGGGGGACCTCCGGACCGAGGGTGGCACGGGGGAATCCCTGGTCAAGGGAGTCCTGCTTCCACTGGCCGCCATTGCCCTGAGCATCAAGCCCGGAGGGCGCATTGGTTCAGCCTCCATCGGCGGGGACGTGCGCACCGAGGGTGCCGGCGTGCCGGCCATGGAACTGGAAGGCGCCCTGGACTCGATCACCGTGTCAGGAAAGGTCACGGCGCTTGGCGGGGAGTCCGACGTCGTCAAGGCGGTCCCGTCGCTGGCCCACCTTGTTGAGGGGCTTACCGTCGAGGGGCGTTAAACCAAACAATGCCGGACTCCCGAAGGAGGCCGGCATTGTTTGGGCGGCGTTACTTTGCGTCCGGCTTGGCTTCCGGCTTGAAGTCAACGCCGGCTTCCTTGCGCTGCTGCGCCGTGATCGGCGCCGGGGCCTGGGTCAGGGGATCATAGCCGCCGCCGGACTTCGGGAACGCGATGACGTCGCGGATCGAGTCCACGCCGGCCAGCAGGGAAACGGCACGGTCCCAGCCGATGGCGATGCCGCCGTGCGGCGGGGCGCCGAACTTGAATCCTTCGAGCAGGAAGCCGAACTTCTCCTCGGCGTCCTCGGCAGAGAGGCCCATGACGTCAAAGACGCGCTTCTGCACGTCGTTGCGGTGGATACGGATGGAACCGCCGCCAATCTCGTTGCCGTTGCACACGATGTCGTAGGCAAACGCCAGCGCCGACTCCGGATCGGTGTCGAAGGTGTCCATGAACTCGGGCTTGGGCGAGGTGAACGCGTGGTGCACTGCCGTCCACGCGCCGGCACCCACTGCCACGTCACCCGAGGCGACGGCTGCGGAGGCGGGCTCGAACATGGGCGCGTCAACAACCCACACGAAGGCCCAGTC
>JBAUMA010000224.1:0-5515 GCA_049578485.1 Specibacter sp. | reverse complement strand
CTTCTCAGCCTTGGAATGGCTGTGTCAGGGACCTGCGGAAAGCTACCCGGATACGGGCCAAGGCAACACCTTTGGGCGTTTCCATGCCGGGCTTGAGCAATTATCCACCCCCTACGTTTACCCGCAGGAGAACGGTGCCAGGTCCGGCGTCGAATGGGCGTGCGTGTCTACGCCGGCCAGAAGATCGGCTGAAGGGCCGGCAGAAAGAAGCGTGGCCATGGTTCCGTCGCGGCCGGTGTCCTTGGCCTTGCGTCCTTGGTCTACGGAGGATCTGGCTGCTGCAACGCACGGATTCGAACTCCAGCCGGGTCCATGCCGCTACCTCAGTATCATGCTTGCGTCTTCCGGCGTCGGTACCGCTTCGTGTGGTCCCGGCGTCCTGGACCCCTATGTCTTGCCCCCGAATCCACAATCGGTCCGGTTGCAATTATCCACACCCCCGCAGAAGTGAAACGAATAAGGAGTAGTTCAAGTATGTCCAACAGCACCGATTCTTCACACGCATTTCCTACAAACAACCTCCGCAACGGCGGCCGCGAAGCTGCGCCCAGTCGTCGGGGAGTCTTGATGGGCTTGGGCGGTGTTGCCGTGTCATTGGCACTGCCCGGGCAGGCTGCATCAGCTGCTGTGGCAACCGGCAAGAAAAAGCCCGTTCCAGCCAGCAATCTATCCAGGGTGGACCGCGCATTCCTGCGCCACGGATTGATCCACGGCGCATGGGTACCCAACGATGACAGCGGCCGGTGGCAGCCCAGCGCCCGGCAGTGGCTTGATAGTGGCTTCACCACACCAACGTTCTACGACGCGCCGTTGTGGAACACGGCCCTGATGGACGCGCTCCCCAAGAGCACCTGGGCCACGGCGAAGGGCCCGGACGGGTTTCACCTGACCAGCCCGCCTGATCTGTCCAAGCCCATCCTCACAGGTGCCCAGAGAACGCGTGCCAAGGATCTGTTCGCCGTATGTTTTGGTGACGAAGAGGACTACAGTCTTGAGCTCCAAGACTGGTTGGCCGGACTGACCAAAAACCTGCGCAAGGAGGCACCGGACGCTCTGGCACACACCAACCAGTACGCGGGCCAGTGGTCAGACTCGGCGACCAAGGCCTACATGGCCGCGGCCGACCCGGACCTTTTGACGCTGGACGAGTACTACTTCTCGATGACGTCGAATTATGTTGGCGGAAGTATCACCAAGCTCTACAACAACGTTGAGCGCCTGCGCCGGCTTGCCCTGCCAGGCAATGACGGCAGCTACCAAAACCCGATCGGATTCGGTCAGTACACCATGGGGTTCAAGTCCGGCGACGCGACTTGGCAAGAAGGCGGCGACTACGTCATCTCCGAATCGGAACAAAACGTCGTCAGCTACGTCACGTGGGCGATGGGCGGAAAGTGGTTGAACCTCTTCCGTTGGGAAAAGAGTGCCCACGCGACATCCTTGTTGGCGCGGCCCGATGCCGCCGGTAGCTTTACGGTGCAAGCCAATCGCTACGCCGCACTCAACGCACGTATGGCGGCTCTGTCGCCGTACCTGACGAGGCTCCGGAGCAAGTCCATTGCTATTGTCAGTGGCCGCAATTCCACAGGTGATAACAGCCAGCCATCTGTTCCGCAGTTCTCGGCCGCAGTCGATCCCGGAACAAAACTCGTAGGGCTCTCTGCGAAGAACGTGGGGAGCGCCAATGGCGGGCTCCCCGGCGACATCTTCTTCGGTTCATTCCGGCCCATTCCGGGCATGACTGCTGCCGAGTCTGCCGGAATTTACACCAACCCTGACACCCCGGCATTCATGGTGGTGAACGGTTTGGCCGTGCCCAACGCTGACAAGACCAACGAGTTCGGTGCAGGCGGTTCAAGCGCGGAAACGGCTCAGATTGTCACTTTGCGGTTTGACCTCGCGGATGGTTCTGTCAAGAAGAACCAGCTACGCACATTGGCTGCTGCAAAGGACAAGGTCAAGCCTGTCAAGCTCGATCAGGTGTCTGGGAGCATTTATGAAGCTAAGGTTCGTATCGGTGGCGGTCTCGGCGAGCTGTTCTGGTGGGACATCTAAGTAGCTGGGCCCGAGCTTCAAGGGCCCGCAGTTGTAGCGCGAGCTGCAGCTGTGGGCCCTTGTCGAGGGCGCGTCAAAGATCTGGTTGGTGTGCATAAGGTTTAGCGAGAGCCGCCAGGCGGCTGTGGATGTTTCTGGAATCAGTCTGACTGATCCAACCCAAGAAATAACAAAAGTCCCCTCCCGAAGGAGAGAGCTTCTGTCAACGATGTCGCGCTACATCTGTCAACGATGTCGCGACACATCACAGTGGTGCCCCAGTCGGGAATTGAACCCACGACCAAGTGAAACTCGGGGCTCTCATGCCAACAGCCTCCGTTTCCCATCGAAAACACTGTGTTTCCGCGGGAGTGCGGAACAATGGGACACCGTTGGCAGGCGAAGGATTGGCATGGATTTTCGTCTAAAAACGTGAGTAAAACGTGACGAGGTCATGCAGTGCGGCGCCGAAGCTCCTGTCAGATCGCGGTTTGCAGATTCATCGGCATCGTCGATGGCATGTCACCGGTTGTCGAGGGCCGTCCGTCGTATTTCAACGCAATGCATTGTTCGGGGCGGGCTCCCGATCCGGCCTGCCAGGCGGCTGGCTGCCATTACAAGCGCTTGCATTGTTGCGCGTACTCCTCGCTGGATGGTCCGTAACACTGGGATTCCGCTGCGCGGTACAGACTTGCCCCATACCCGGCGGCCATTGGGATTACGTTGTGGCATCCTTCTGTCCATGCCCCGTCCGCCAAGGGCGTTACGGACAGCCATGCCGGGACCACTGTTCCAGACTACGGCTGGTCTGTAGTGATTCAAGATATTCTCGCGATACCCATCACAGCCGGAATTGGGCTCAGTCCTCAAGTCTCCGTTGCCACCGACTGCGCGGTGCTGATGCCCGCCTGCCCTATCTTGGGTAGCCGGGCGCACGCCCGAGTTTGCCATGACAAATCCCTTGACGGACGCCGAAAGTGAATGTAGCCTCATAGAAAATGAATTGAGATTCATTTTCTATGAAGAACCATTCAGTTAGGTTGATATGACATCCGTTTCCCCGATCCAGCAGGACGATCCAGCCAAGGCGGCCACTGCGGCGAGGACATCCTTACGCAAGCGCCAGCTCCTCGGCGCGGCCGCACGGCTGATGTCCAGAGACGGCGCCGATGCGGTCTCAATGCAGGCCTTGGCTGACGAAGCCTCCGTCAGTGTCGGGCTGATCTACCGCTACTTCGGAAACAAGGAAGACCTGCTCCTAGCCGTGATCGTGGAGGTCTTGGAGGCCTTTGACGAGCAGGTGCCACGAGCCATTGAAACGGCCGGGCTGGATCCTGTGGAGCGGCTCGCCGCCGGCTTCGCCGCCTACTGCGCCGTCATCGACGACCACCGCGATGCCGCAGTGCTGTCTTACCAGGAATCCAAGTCGCTAGGCAGTGAAGGGCGGAAGAAGATCAAGGATCTGGAGATTAGTACTGTGGCACCCCTCCAAATGGCTGTGGAAGCCGCCATTGGCACCGGACGGTTGGTGAACGTGGACGCCGAGCTATTCGCTTATAACTTGCTGCTGCTGGCACACGCCTGGGCCCTGAAACGCTGGTACTTCGAACGCAGTTTTGACTTTGACACGTACGTCCGCAAACAGACCGCGGTTGCCCTTGCCGCCGTCGTGGCCCCCGAACACCGCGCCACCTACTCCCATCTTTTAGACCTGAGCTAAGGAAAGAGATCCCCATGACCACCTTTGAAGACATCATCTACGAGGTCGAAGGCCCCACTGCGATCATCACCATGAACCGTCCGCACCGTTACAACGCGTTCCGCGGCCAAACCGTCGAGGAACTCATCAAGGCCTTCCGCGCAGCCTGGGCCGACCGCTCGGTGCAAGCCGTAATCCTCACCGGCGCCGGCGAAAAGGCGTTCTGCACCGGCGGAGACGTTAAACAGCGGGCGGAAACCGGCGATTACGGTCCCACCGAGTCGGGCATGTTTGAAATCGGCAACCTCCACAAGCTGATCCGCGACATCCCCAAGCTCGTCATCGCCGCCGTCAATGGCATCGCAGTCGGCGGCGGCCACGTGCTGCACGTGCTGTGCGATCTCACCATTGCCGCCGACACGGCCAAATTTGGCCAGGCGGGTCCGCGCGTGGGCTCGTTCGACGCCGGATTCGGCTCCGCCTATCTGGCCCGCGTGGTGGGGGAGAAGCGGGCCCGTGAGATCTGGTTCCTGTGCCGCCAGTACGACGCCGTCACCGCCGAACGCTGGGGCCTGGTCAACACAGTGGTCCCGGCTGGCGAGCTCATGACCGAAGCCAAGGCATGGGCCGCTGAAATCGCGGAAAAGAGCCCCACCGCACTGCGCTTCCTGAAGCAGTCCTTCAACGCAGACTCCGACCACATGGCCGGGCTGAGCAACCTGGCCATGTCCGCATTGGACCTTTTCACAGCCTCTCCTGAAGGCCTGGAAGGCGCCGCAGCCTTCGCCGAAAAGCGCAAGCCGGCGTTCAACGAACACGTCATCAGTCACTAAATCAGCTTCTAAAGACTTCCGCCAGAAAGGCGAGCACCATGGATTTCACGCTTACGGCGTCGCAAGAGAAATACGTCAAGGAAGCCCGCTCAGTGGCCGCCATGATTGCACCCGGCTACAAGCAGCGGGAAATGGACCGGGTCATCGCCCCGGAACTCCGCCTTGAAATTGGCGGGCGCGGGCTCATCGCCCCCGAACTGCCCGTGGAACTGGGTGGTCGCGGTGAACGCCGGCTGACCTCCGGCCTCATCACCGAGGAAATCGCCCGGGGCGATTTCAACGTGGCCTACCTGCAGGTGGTGGGCTCCCTCGTGGGCCAGATCCTGGCCCAAAGTGCCAAACCCGCCGTCGCTGCCCGCTGGGTTCCCAAGATCGCAAGCGGCGAAGAGATCGTCGCCATCGGACTGTCCGAACCGGGCGCGGGCTCCGATGCCGGCAACCCGTCACTGACGGCGCGGCGCGAACGTGGCGGCTGGGTCTTGAACGGCACCAAGTCCATGTCCTTCGCCAAACAGTGTGGCGCTACAGTGGTCTTTGCCAAGACGGATCCCGAACAGCGCCGGGGCCGGGGCATCAGCGCTTTTCTTGTCGACATGGCCGGGGATGGGCTGGAAGTAGAGGGCGTCAACGACATGGGCACCCGGGCCGTCACTCGGGGCTTTGTGCATTTCAAGGACGCCTGGATCCCCGAGGAACACCTGATCGGTGACGAAGGTGCCGGGTTCACACAGGTGATGCAGGGATTTGACTTCAGCCGGGCCCTGATTGGCCTGCAGTGCATTGGTGCGGCCGCCGTGACGGTGGAGGAGACCTGGGCGCACGTGTCCTCCCGTCAGGCCTTTGACCAGCCGTTGAGTAAATTTCAGGGTGTCTCCTTTCCCCTGGCCGAAAGCGAAACCCTGCTGACGGCAGCTCGGCTGCTGTGCTACCAGACGCTGTGGCTCAAAGA
>JBAUMA010000223.1:0-1678 GCA_049578485.1 Specibacter sp. | reverse complement strand
AGCCACCGGTAAACGGCCGGCTTTTTACGCAAGCGCCGTCTTTTTTGTTGGTGCAGGCGGAGTCAGGGGTCTCGACAAGCTCGATCAACGAAGGGGACAACAAAATCCCCGCCCGTCGCCTCAGCGTTTTCGCTGTGCGTCGTGCAGGGTTTGTTGCATTTGGTGTCTAAGCGTTCCTAGCCAATGCGGCGGGAGTCCACTTCGTCGTCATCCTCAAACTGATCCGCATATTTGTCTTCATATGCCGAATAATCCGGCTCTGCAGGAACCTCAACGTGACGGGTCGGGACTCGGCGAGTGGTTCCACCGAGCTCTTTCTGCAGAGCTGAATAGTCAGTGTTCGGGGAGTAGTACTTAATGTCCCGAGCCTGCTTGGTTGCCTTCGCCTTTTGACGGCCGCGCCCCATGGCGTGACCCCCTTTTTACACTTGGACCGGAGGTGGTCGCTCGGGCTGAGAGCGAGGCTCCGGAATATTCGGTCAATTTGTCGTACTCCTAGATTACATGAGTTCTGGAGCAACTGCGCCCGCCCATGGGCTGTTGTCCCCATCGCCCGTCAAACAATTTCTCCAAGCGGTGGCCAATTATTCGGTAGAGTCACATGTATGGGGAGTCATTTCCCTTGCGGGGAAACAAAGTTTGTGCCGTCGGCGAGGCCGGGCGCCGCGGCAAATTCCCCGTTTTCAGGCGAAAACTTTGTGCCACTGACGGGCACAGCAGGGAAGGAACGTTCTCCATGAGCGATCACGACAACGCACAAGATCCGGATGCCGAGATCGCTGGCGAGGACATTGAATTTTCCGAACCCCAGCTGGGTGAGGCCGAAATTAGCCCGGACGTGGCCGCGAGCGTGGACCTGGACAAGGTGGCGGCCGAGGCTGCCGAGGTGGAGCGCGAAGCCGAGCGGTCCGCCGCCTTGCCCGTTTCCGAAGTCATCGGGGCCGTCCCCGCACCCAGCGTCGACCTTTCCGTCCCTGACGACATCGACGTCGAGGAGTCGACGGTGTTGCGCACCGACTTCACCAAGGCGCCCGTTGCCAACAACCCTTGGACCAAGCCGACACCCACGGACGACGGCGCCGCACAGTCCACCCAGCCCGCTTCACCGGAATCGTCTACCGACGCCCCAGCGCAGGCCAACATCCCTGCCATGCCGAGCACCGAGCCGGCAACGCCTGCCGAGTCCAATCCCGCGCCCGACGCCGGTGGCTCACCCGCCGCCACGGCACCTTCCACCGGGCCCGCCGCTGGCGACGCTGGCGATTCTGCCGAAGGTGGCGAAGCTGGCGAAGCTGGCGAAAAGCCTGCGCCGACCGCACCCGAGCAAGATGCCGAGGTACCGGCCGCCGAGCCCGCCACCGAAGCGAAGGCCGCCTACTCAGGCCGGGGCATTGACGATGGATCGGGTTGGCACCGCCCGGAAACCCAATGGCAGCCGAAGGCAAATTCCTGGCAGTCGCCCGGGCAGGTTGCCCAGGGTGTTGCCGATGCGGCCGCCCTGGCAGCAGCCCAGCTTTCCGGGGAGCCCACCCCGGGACAGCCGCCGGTCAACGCACCCTGGGCGCAGGGGACACCCGATACACAAGCCCCCGCCGCTCCCGGGCAGCCTCCCTATGGCGCCCCTTCCGCTCCCGGCGCGCAAGCTGCCAGCCAAGCGCCCGGCCAGCCCCCTTATGGG
>JBAUMA010000222.1:0-2559 GCA_049578485.1 Specibacter sp. | reverse complement strand
AATGAGTTGGGCGTTCGCGAAACATGTAGTCGAAATCGGTTGACTAGTGCCTGTGGTATCGATACCTTGGATTGCGAATCGCCTCTCCCGTCGCGGCGGCAGACCATCACCGGCAACCACAGAACAGCAACGGAGCATCGTGGCCGACAACTTCACTCTCTACGTCATTCACACCACCCACACGGACATTGGGTACACGGACACCCAAGAGAAGGTGAAGTCACATCACATCGCGTTCATTCGCGAGACGCTTGACCTCGTCGAGCGTGAACCACGCTTTCGCTGGAACTGCGAAGGATATTGGGCGGTCCAAGAATTCCTGAAAGTCGCCGACGACGGCGAGCGGGACCGTTTTGTGAAGGCCGTCAATGACGGGCACATTGGCCTGTCGGCAAGCTATTTCAACCTCACCGACCTGATCCCCGGGTTCGTCCACAACCGCATCATGGATCAGGCGAAGGCGGAGCGTGATGCCCTTGGATTGTCGGCCGTCAGCGCACTGACCGCCGACGTCAACGGGTACAGCTGGGGCTTCGCCGACATCCTCGCCCGCCAAGGCGTCAAGCACCTCATGTCCAACATCCACACGCACCACGGCTACTACCCCCTGGGCCGCAAGCAGAAGGCCTTTTGGTGGGAGTCGCCGCTCGGTGAGAAGGTCCTTGCCTGGTCCGGTGACCACTACATGCTCGGCAACGAGCTTGGGATTGCCGGGACGCCGGCGTACGAATACGTCCTCCGGAATGGGGTGGCGGGCGCCCGGATCGACAATCACGAGCTCTCGGTTCGGCGGATCGTCGAGTACGTTGACAGCCTCCGGGACGGCGGATACGAGCTGCCGTTCTCACCCGTGAGCGTCTGCAGCTACACGACCGACAACGCCTCACCCTCGCTGAAGACCGTTGAGTTTTGTGAGCGCTTCAACGCGGAAAATCACGGGATTGAACTCAAGCTCGCCACCCTTGACGAGTTCTTTGACGCCGTCACCGCCTCCGGCGCAGACATTCCCACGCACCGCGGCGACTGGACGGACTGGTGGGCCGACGGCATGGCCTCAACTCCGGCAGAGGTCACCCAGTACAGGGCTGCCGCCCGAAGCCTGCACCTGGCCGCCAAGCTTGACCCGCGGGAACAGCTTGCCAAGCCCGGCGACTATGCATCCGCCTACGCCAACCTGATGTTTTATGGTGAACACACCTGGGGCCACTCCTCGTCGATCACCGAACCGTTCCACCCGCAGGTCAACAACCTCGACCAGTGGAAGCGGCTCTACGCGCTCAAGGCATCCGAATCAGCCACGATCGTGCGGGAAAGCATCCAGGCCCACTTCGGCGAGACCGCCCCTTCGGCCCAGCGGGAGCTTTCATTCCGTGCCGTCAATCCGCACGACCGGCCGGTATCGGAGATGGTGGTGTTCGACGTCGAGCATTTCTACGGTCACGAGCATTTCGATATCGTCAATGCGGCAACGGGGCAGAGCGTGCCTTTCCAGATGGGCCGGCAATCCCGCGGCCCGGCGGTATGCGTGTGGACGGACTTCAAGCCGAAGGAGGTGGTCAACTACGTCCTTCGCGAGGTGCCCGCACCCAGGACACTCCTGACGAGCTTGCGGGCAACAGCCGGAACCGACGGCGTCGAAGACCTCAACTGGCATGTCGAGGAAAAACGCGGGGCCGGCGGCGTCGCAACGACGAGGGAAATTGACAACGACTTTCTCACAATCCGTTACCTGGTCGGTGAGGGCGTCACCTCGGTGTACGACAAGAAGAACCACCGTGAGCTCATCGCGGACGGGCGGCCCTACGGCGCCTTCACCCCCATCTACGAGGTCACGCCGCCCCGCATGGGCGAGGACTATGCCAACGCCCGTCGCAAGCTGGGCCGCAACAGGAAGGCCGCCCGCACCCTTCGCTGTGTTGGCAAGCTGGTCGACGTCCAGGTGCACGAGGACGGCCCGCTGTACTCGCGGGTTGAGCTGAGCTACCAGATCGACGGCGCGCAGGACTGCGCCGTCATCCTCACCGCCTACAAGTCCGCCGCAAAACTGGACATTGACTTGCGGCTGCACAAGACCAGCGTGTGGGAGCCCGAAAACCTGTACCTCTCCCTGCCCTTTGTCGCGGATGAAAGCTACATCGACAAGGCCGGCGCCATCATGCGGCCGCGCATCGACCAGCTACCCGGCACGTGCGTCGACTTTTACGCAGTGCAGAACGCCGTGGTGTTTCACTCCGCGGCACCCGTCGTCCTCGTGTGCGCCGACGCGCCGCTGGTCACGATGGGGTCGCTGGAGGAGGGCCCGGTGCGTGTGATGGGGGAAGGGGTGCCAAATGTCGACGAGGTCTACTCCTGGGTCATGAACAACTACTGGGAGACCAACTTCAAGGCGAGCCTGGGTGGATTCCACCAGTTCCACTACGAACTCGCCGTGCTCGAGGCCTGCCCGGTCGAGGATGCCTTTGAGATCGCCGAGAGCATGAACGAGGGCGTCCTGCAGTTCTGCATATTTGAGGGCGAACCGCTTACGGACGCCCTGGAGGGATAACTCCCGGTGTGGTC
>JBAUMA010000221.1:0-2313 GCA_049578485.1 Specibacter sp. | reverse complement strand
TGACTGCATGTCCCAATAGGACGTGGCAGTAGGCGTTCGATCGCCATCGCGCAGGGCTCCGGCTGCGGTCACCGCAGCGTCCACGGCTGCGCGGTACGGCAGGGAACCCGAGCTGACGCGCCTGACGCCCAACTCGGCCAGTTGCGGGACGGTCAAGGTGGGATGCGCCAGCACGTTGACCGGCAGTTCAATCCCCGTAGCGAGGCTCCGGATATCCTCAGCCGCGGCAATGCCGGGCACAAAGATCCCGTCGGCTCCGGCGTCGGTGTAGATGCGGGCGCGGAGCAGCACGGCGTCCACGGTGGCCTCTTCGCCAAACCAAAGGTTGTCCACCCGGGCATTGATGAACACGTCCGGGCTGCGTTGTTTGACGGCTGAGATCTTAGCGGCCAGCACTGCCGGTTCCACCAGGTGACCGTCCGCGCTGTCCTCCATGTTGATCCCGGACAAGCCCATGGCAGCCAGCCCCGCCACCAATTCCGCTACCTCGTCCGGATCGTCGGAGTACCCGTCTTCAATGTCCGCCGTGACGTGGACCGGCAGACGGCACATCCGGGCCGCCAAAGCGAGGGTGGCCGCCTTGCTGGACCCGCCGCCGTCGGGCAGGCCGGAACTGGCTGCAATGCCAAAACTGGTGGTGCCGACGGCGGGAAAGCCCGCCGTCGCAAAGGCCAAGGCTGTGCCGAGGTCCCAGGCATTGGGCAGCACCAAGGGTGCATCGCCGCGGTGAAGCTCCCGAAACGTGGACATTTTCATTCCCCTCGTGCGGCATCCGAATAGGTGGATTCTTGCCAGTTTACTGGCGTGCCGAAAGGACACAAGGAAAGCGAAATAGTTTCTTGATCAAGTCCTGATCCTTTCCTGACGGATTCTTGTCCGTTGGTTTAGTTGCCACTGCCACAGTAGAAAACGGCAGCGAAAGACGACCAGGGGGAGGATCAAGATGAACAAGGAAAACACAAGTGGCGGCGGGCAACTCGCGACGTTCACACGGGAGACCGCGGTTCGTTCGACCCACGGCTCGCACCGTGCCACTGGCGGTGTGGTGACTGTTTTGGTCCCCGCACACAATGAGGCCGACGCCATCATCGAGACACTCGAATCCCTCGGTCAGCAAACGCGCCGGCCCGACCGGGTCATCGTCATTGCGGACAACTGCACCGATGCCACCGTGCAGCTGGCCGTGGGCCACGGCGCGGAAGTCATCTCCACTGTTGGCAACACCGACAAGAAGGCCGGGGCATTGAACTTTGCCCTCGCCGGCCTCCTCGCCGACGCCGACCCGGATGACCTGATCCTGGTCCAGGACGCCGACTCACAGCTGTCGGCGGACTTCATTGAAAACGCCGTCCGCCACCTGACGTCCGACGAAGGCTTGGGCGCCGTCGGCGGAGTGTTTCGTGGCGGCCCCGGCGGCGGCTTCGTCGGCCACCTGCAACGCAACGAGTACGCCCGCTACGCCAGGGACGTGAAACGCCTGCACGGCAAATGCCTCGTCGTAACCGGGACGGCCGCGCTGTTCCGGGTGCGGACCATCAGGGACGTATCAACGGCCAGGCTCAACGGTTCGCTGCCTGCAGGCAACGGCCAGGGCGGCGTCTATGACACCTCGGTCCTGACGGAGGACAACGAACTGTCGTTCGCGCTCCTCACCCTCGGATACCGCATTGCCTCCCCGGCCAACTGCACCCTGGTCACCGAAGTCATGCCGACATGGCGCGAGCTGTGGGCGCAGCGGCTCCGGTGGAAGCGCGGCGCTGTGGAGAACTGCGTGCAGTACGGCTGGACCAAGGTCACCCGTCCCTACTGGGGGCGGCAGTTCCTCTCGATGATCGGCGTCGTCGTCACCCTGGCGTATCTCGCTTCGATCGGCGTTGCCGTGGGAACCGGACAGGGCCTGCACGTCCACGCCTTCTGGATGGCCGTGACCGCCGTCTTCGTGATTGAACGCGTTGTGACCCTGCGTCTGCGGGGATGGAAGCACATGCTTCTGGCGGCCACCATGTACGAGACGGTCATTGACCTGTTCCTGCAGGCGGTCCACGCCAAGGCATACACGGATGCAATTTTTAACAAGAAGAAAGTTTGGTAGAGACCATGTACAACAACCCGGTAGTCCCCATTGCAGCAGGCGTAGGATCGGCAACCCTCGCCATGACCGGCGCGGGCCAGGTGTTCTGGTTCGGCTTGGCAGCCTTCGCGATGCTGGCCCTCGGCCTGGCCATCAAGCGCATCGTCCCGGTTCGCGCACAGAAGCCGTAACCCTGTTACCCCAGTGGTGCCGGGAACCGTGAATTTGCTTCACGGTTCCCG
>JBAUMA010000220.1:0-1887 GCA_049578485.1 Specibacter sp. | reverse complement strand
CAAGGGGTCGAAGTCCACGTCGGTGTCGTTGCTCAACACCCCGCCCGGATTGGTGAAACTCGTGCCCGGGTCGGTTCCCGTCAGTCGCACCGTCACGTTGTAAGCGTCGTTGTTGGCCAGCGGCGCTTGGTTGGTGTTCAGCACCGTGATGACGCCGTCGGTCACGTCGGCGCCGTTTTGCGGCGTCGGCGCCAACAGGTATTCGGCGAAGTTCTGGTCGGCGATCCCCGTGACCGGCGGACCTCCCAAGCTGTTCATGGCCAAATCGATCGGGCTAGGCCCATAGGCCGCGCCGCTCTTGATGTGGAACACCACCTCCACCAAACTGCCCCCCGCCGTGCTGCCGATGATGCCGCTGCCGTCGTTGGACAAGGCGATGCTCAAATACCCCGGCGTGGCCGCGTTCACCGACAGGCCCCAGCCCGTCGAACCCGCCAGCACCGTCCCCAACTGCACGTCCGACACCCCCACCGCCTCGAAAATGGCGGTGTCGTAAAACAACACGAAGTTGCCTCCCGCCAGCCCGGAGTGGCCCTGGTCCAGGTCCACCAGGCCATTGACACCGAGCGGCGCCGTCACCGCTCCCCCACGCACACCGCTCAAACTCGTCGGCAGCCGCAGCATCACCGGCACGTGCACCACAGCGCTGCCCGTGATGCTCCCCGTCAGCGTGTCCGTCGCACTCAGCGTCTGGTTCCCCGCCGTCACCAAGGTCACGCTGAAGACCCGCACACCCTGGTCGCCCCCCACGAAAGCGTAATCGGCCGGCAACAACGCCGCCCCGTCGCTGCTCGTGAAGTGCGCCGTCCCCGTGTAGCTGACCGCCGTGTTCTCAAAGGCGTCCAGCGCCGTCAGCGTCACGTTGAAGGCCGCTCCCGAAAATCCCAGCGCCGGCGCCGCCACGCTGAAGTGCGTCGCCGCCGCCGCCGCCACGGCGATGGTGTTGCTGGTGCCCGTCACCGGGCTGCTGGCGGTGTCGGTGGCGGTCACCGTCTGATTGCCCGCGGTCTTCAAGGTCACATTGAACGTGCCCACGCCGCCCGTCAGCGTGGCGTCGGCCGGCAACAACGCCTGGCCGTCGCTGCTCGTCAAATGCACCGTGCCCAGATATTCCGTGGCCGTGCTGCTGGTGGCCGACAGGGCCGTCACCGTGATCATGAAGCCCACGCCCGCCGTGGCGCTCACCGGCGCGCTCACGTCAAAATGCGTCGCACCCGTGATCGTCACCAGCCCGTCCACGTTGGCGTCGTTGTCGGCGTTGCTGGGCGGCGGCAACAGCGGCAACTGCCCGCCCGCCTGCCGATCCAGGGCCGTGGTCACCGTCTGGCCCGTCGGACTGTTGCTGGCCATCAGGTTGATCGCCGAGGCCCCCAAGGACGCCGTGCCCTTGACATGGAAGGTGATCAACGCCAGGCTGCCACCCACGAACGACGTGTTGGGCGTGCCGCTGGACAAGGCGATCGCCATCTGCCCGTTCTCCACCACCGGCACGTTGGGCGACAGGTTCCAGCCCGCCGTCACCGTCCCCACCGCCACGTCCGCGTTGGTGACCGTGAACACCGCCGTGTCGTAGTTCAACGCCAGCACCGCCCCCACCAACCCTCCCGAACCCACCGGGTTGGGATTGTCGATGTTCACCTGCACCACCACCGTCCCATGCGGCGTCGCCACCAGGTTGGTCGGAATGCTCAGCCGCGCCATCACCGTCAGGCTCACCGTGGCCACGTTGCCGTCCACGAAGCCGTCGTTGGCCTTGTACGTGAAACTGTCCTGCCCGAAGAAACCCACCTGCGGCGTGTAACTGAAGGAGCCGTCGCTGTTGAACGTCAGCGACCCGTGCAACGGATCGCTGACCTTGATCGCCGTCAAGGGGTCGAAGTCCACGTC
>JBAUMA010000219.1:0-3761 GCA_049578485.1 Specibacter sp. | reverse complement strand
CTCCAGGGCCGCGTTTCGCAGATCTTCGGGGAGGTGCCTGGTTGCATCCATGTACCGATTGCCGTCCTGCATGAATACGCAGATGTCGCATGGGCGATTAAGGAAGTCGAGGGTGTAGGTGGCATTTTGCCCGGTTTGGCCACGGCGAACTTGGGTGATCAGGTGGGCGTCGGTGAGTTCATTGACCGCTTTTTGCACGGCGGCTTTGACCGCTCGAACCTGGTGTTCGGTCATCTCCTCATTGAACACAGTTCCAACGTCGATTTTCTCAGGGACGCTGTAGCCGATGGCGCGGGCTTTTTTTCCGAGGCCCTCGAAGTAGGTCTTAGAACTGTCCCAAAGTTCGCCCCTCTTTACGTCGCGGCGGTCATTCTCGTCACCTGCGAAGTGTTGGGCGATATGGAGTAGGAGCAACTGGGCTCGGGGAGAAAGCGGGGACCGTTCACCCCGGGGCGCGAGGTCGAGGATGACCTGCTGCGCGTGCTTGCGAGCATATACGCCCATGGTGACCGCCTTGTGTCTTGAACTTCGATCCAGTGTTGGTGCAGGACCCTCTGAAAAGAGTTTAACAGACTGGTCTAGTTTTCTCTATACCATTTTGTGAGATCGGGCAAAGTGAGTACCTCTGCAAAACCGAGGCACTCGGTAGCGTCCGGAAAGCGGACGTGGAATCTCACGGGCTGCGTAGTGTTTGGGGCTTTTCATGATCAACCTTGATTGATCATTTTGACCAGGAGGTCTTCGGGTGAGTGACAGTTGCTTGTTGAGGTGCTCTACGTAGCCTGGCTGCTCGCTGGGCCGGCTGATCTTAGGATCATTCCTGAGCAGTTCCGACCGGGGCCGGGTGCTCAGCAGGGGCACCACCGCCGTTGTCACGGTCACTGCATTTGAAGGCTCGGGAAGTGGGAGGGCAGGGGCTTGCCTTGCTGCCCTCAGGGTTTAGGTGAGGGGCTTCAAAGCAAGACTTTGACACTGCACTCGTTAGGACGGTGTAGCGGTCAGTTGGCAGGTTGGACCTGCTGAATCAAGGACCAGAGCATTACTTCTGGTCAGTGGCGGCATGTGCGCATAGGTCTGGCAGGCCGTGAGGTCTGCTGTAGGTGCTGGCACTCCTTCGATTCCGCGGATTGCTCGACGCGGTGAAACACCCTGCCTATGTGCTCGACAAAGACACCGGATCAAACCCGGGACCAGGGCGGCATGGCCACCCCCTTGTGTTTGGTATTCCTCACCTTCTCAGGTGAGACGCGGCTCAGCACATGTACCGCGTGTTCCTAGTCTGGACGTTGGCGCGTCGGTTAGACTGGATTCAATTGTTGATTGCTAGCAACACCTTATGCGGCACCCTTGGCGGGGTGCCGCATTTCTTTTGCCCTCGGCGTGGCGTACTGACGTGGGAGGGGAGCGCGCCAGCGCGTACCGATACCGTGGAGCCATGACCAGGAACGAACACGGTGCCCCTCCGACGATGGGCCTAGCCGAAGCAGCACGAGAGTGTGGGATCTCGGTCTCGACGTTGCGACGCCGCAAGGATGCACTCGTTACGGCAGGTGCCACAGTGACTCCACAGGGGTGGCTGATACCCATCCCAGCGTTGGTGTCGCTCGGTTACCTGGGTTCCACGACGCCACCCCCTGCCACCCACCACGACACCCCGATGACACCTACCTCGGCATCCCCCTCTGATGGCCCCCGTGCCACCGCCCTCGTGGAGCTGGACTCCCTACGTGCCAGGTTGGCCGACGCGGAACGGCGGGCCGCGGTTGCAGAGGCCATTGCCACCGAACGTGAACGAATCATCCAAGCCCAAGCCGCAACCCTCCGGATGCTGGAGCGTGGTACCCATGACACCCATGCCTCGACGGCCTCTGATAGCCCACTTGGCAGCCCCCGAGATACCCCGGTGGCATCTCCTGTGGAAGCCCCGCAGGGACGCCCCCGTAGGCTCTGGCTGTTCGGCTCACGTCGAAGCTAATGCGCTCACCGGCTCCCATCGGATACGGCCTAGTTCAGAGGAACTGCTGAATCGGTGAGCTCCTGAATGGTGAGGTCTTTGCGATTGCTAGATAAGTGGCGACTAGAGCTTTGTGCATAGTGGTTCTGGCTCCTCCCATTTTTCCTGAAAAGATGCACTATGCTTTCTCGTCTTTTCCGGGAGAACGTAGCTTTGTCCGTATCTGCCATTCTCGTCTTGGTAGCAGGATTCCGAATCTACGCATTCACCAATTTCGATGTACCCAACGCACTGGCAGTTTTAAGCGTTGTTGACTACTTCAAGCTCCTCTTTTCCTCACTGGTATCAGCGTTGTCTGCCTTTATCCCGTACGTATTCCTACTGTTCGTATTCGATACTGACGTTAGACACTGGATATTGGGCAAAGGCGCGGCTTCTGAACACATCCTTCAGTTGCGTTCCGCAGTCATATTTGGACCCCTTCTTTTATTTGGCGTCATCACACTTACAAACTTTATGGCCCTCATTTTCATACTGTTCTTTGCTTCATATGCCGCTATCCAGCTTGCAAAGAAGCGGAAGTTGAAGAGAGGAGACCGGACTGGGAGAAGAGCTGGTAAAACGTCGTGGAGACGCGATGTCTCTCTCATCTCTCTTGCGACCCCATTGGTATTTTCATCGGTTATTTTTGCGCCCTGGACGCCTCTGGAGGCTATCCAGATCAGGGGCGAAGCTGACACCGTTCACGGGTATGTAATCGGTGAAACAGGGGCCCATACATTGATCGTCTTGAAGCATAAAACACCTCATTGGATTACGACGGATGATGTAGAAGCGCGACAGCTCTGCCAAGGTGACGCTTATTGGACAGAAAAATTGGCCCTTGTGTCTCTGATGGAACTATTTGGCTCTAAAGTTCTGGCCGATCAAAGTCTTAGTAAAGATCTCTGCGGCGGTTTGGATTCACAATAGAGCGGCCGGAGACGCTACAAGGCTAAAGGTGGCGACCAGCCTAAGCCGCGAGAGTGCCCCTGTGGGACCGTCTGTGCGCTACAAGGAGCGGTGGTGGGCCCGCAAGGGCGCACAGGAGCGGTGGTGAGCCCGCAAGGGCGCTACAGGAGCGGTGGTGAGCCCGCAAGGGCGCTACGGGAGCGGTGGTGGGCCCGCAGTAGTTGTGAGGGCATAGAAAAATGGCCTGTCAGGAAGAAGGTCATCTTCCCAACAGGCCACTGGAGCTGCGCCCAAACCGCGGCCGCCAAAAAAGCCGTGGCCAGCAGCACCGATACCCAACGGAGGCTCCTGGTAGGGGTTCATCCAAGAGGGGTGACAGACTCTAAGCATGTTAATTACCCACCCCTGTTAAACCATCGGGGTCTGATTTCATCTCCTAAGCAAGACTCAACGGGGGGCCTCGGTCGAGGCTCCAACAATTACGCGCGCACGAGCCGTCAAGTGCCAGAACTCCCCGCATTACGAGCGCGACGGCGGCGCACGGTACGGACTGAAATGCCAAGCTCGGCAGCGATCTCAACCGCTGTGATGCCTTTCTGGGTCAGTTTCTGCACATCCTCTGCCTGGTCAGATACTCGTTTTTCGATAGCGGCTCGTCCCTGTGCAAGATTCTCTCGAGACGAGATCGTCTTCTCCGCACTCCTCGCTCGACCGCCTTTACGGGCCATACGTATAGATCGCTTGTATCCGGGGCCCGGTTTGTGTTGACGCTCATACACCCGTCTATTCCATGACGACATCTCTGCTGAGAGCTGCCGTTCAGTCAGCATTTCTTGGACTTCGCACTCATCTACAC
>JBAUMA010000218.1:0-11683 GCA_049578485.1 Specibacter sp. | reverse complement strand
GACACGAAGGCAGCCTTCCTTGAGCTCCCCCCATGAACCAGGTGCCCCTGAGCCGACTCCTCCGCCCGAGGTGCCTGCCGCCGAGACTGCCGACGACGGCGCCGCCGCCGAAGTAGTGGACGCCGTTCCGGGCGCTGCCACAACCCACGACGTTGTTCATGCCGGACATGGTTGGCGGGCGTGGGTCATCAACCGGCTCAAGCAGCCGGTGCCGGGAGCCCAGCCGCGGGTCCGCTTTGACCTGCCGACCGAGTTGGAGGCCACGGCCGCCATGGACGCCACGATCGCGGAGTCCGTCCAAGCAAACAGCGGCGGTATGTTCCGCCACCCCATCTACTTTGGCTTCATGGGCACGGTGGGCGTCGGCATCGCTCTTTTCCTGAGCTACATGCTGGCCAACACGGAATCGCTGCTGCTGTGGATTGTCACGGCGTTGTTCATCGCCCTGGGCCTTGACCCCGTGGTGCGCTGGCTCGAGAAACGGAAAGTGCCCCGCCCACTAGGCATCGTGCTGGTGTTGCTGGCCCTGCTGGGCCTGGTGGCCATCTTCTTTGCCACGCTGATTCCCACCATTGTCGAGCAGACCACCCAGCTGATCAACAAGGCCCCCGGCTGGATCAATGACTTCCTGAATTCCGAGTTCTTCCAGCAGCTGGACGTCCAATACCACGTACTGGACACTGTCCAACAGCAGGTGGCGAAGTTCTTCCAGAACGCCCAGGCCGTGGGCGGCATCTTCGGCGGCGTGGTGGGGGTTGGCGCCACGATTGCCAACGGCCTGTTTGGCACCTTGATCGTGCTGGTGTTGAGCCTGTACTTCCTGGCTTCACTGCCGGCAATCAAGAAGTGGGGCTATCGGCTGGCACCGCGTTCACGCCGTGCCCGTGTTGAGGAACTGAGTGAGGAAATCACCCGTGGCGTGGGCAACTACGTGATCGGACAGGTTTGCGTGGCAGTGCTCAATGCCACGTTCGCGTTCATTGTCATGTCCATCCTGAACGTGCCCTTCAGTGTCCTGCTGGCGTTCGTGGTGGCCCTGCTGGCGTTCATCCCCTTGGTCGGGGGCATGATCGCGGCCGTGGTGGTCATCGCCGTGAGCCTGACCGGCGGCTGGCAGACGGCCCTGATCTACGCCATCTGTTACCTGGCCTACCTGCAGTTTGAGGCTTACTTCGTGTCTCCGCGCATCATGCAAAAGGCGGTGGCCGTACCCGGCGCCATAGCGGTGATTTCCGTGATTGCCGGCGGCAGCCTGCTCGGTGTGCTCGGCGCCCTGATCGCGATCCCCACGGCCGCGGCCGTCATGCTGCTGGTCAGGGAAGTGTTCATCGCCCGGCAGGACAAGATCTAGCCGGCAGCGGGGAGCACCGCCACGGGGCCGTGCCAGTGCGAGGGCAGTTCCACTGGAGAGCCCAGCACCGTGGAGGCGATCTCGTTCAGGGCCCGGGCGGCGTACTTCTCCCCGACCCACAGGTGCTTTGCGCCGGGCACCGGCACGAGGCGGGCCTGGGGCACGGCGGCGAAGCGTTCCCGGGCCGCCTCCGGCTGCAGGTAATCATCGAATTCCGGCACCAGCACGGTCAGCGGCTTGCCGAATGCGGCCCAGGCGGCCAGATCGGAGTCAACGGCCCGGTGCAGCGGCGGGGACAGCAGCACGGCGCCCTCGACCTGGGCGGCCACGGGCGGCACGGCACCGTATTTCAGCACGAGCTCCGTGCCAAATGACCAGCCCACGAGCCACCTGTTCGGCAGTCCGCGATCCACGGCGAACTGCACGGCGGCCGCCATGTCCAGGCGCTCCCCCAGGCCCTCGTCAAAGGAGCCCTCGCTGGTGCCGCGGGGGGACGCCGTACCCCGGGTGTTGAAGCGCAGCACGGCAATTCCGGCCAGCGCGGGCAGCCGGTACGAGGCCTTCTTGTACACATGCGAATCCATGAACCCGCCATGCGTCGGCAGCGGGTGCAGGGTGATCAGCGTGGCCCGCACCACGCCGTCGGCCGGCAGCGCCAGCTCCCCCACAAGGGTGAGCCCGTCCGCCGTCGTGAGTTCGATGTTCTCCCGGAGCGCCGGCAGGATGGTGGAGGCACGGACGGAAACGGCCGCGCCGGAATCGACAAAGTCAAGGGCTGCTGGATCAAAAACCATGCCTACCAGCCTATCTGTATCGATAGCTGCGCCCGCGCCAGCAGTTCGTGTGCCAGTGCCGGCGGTCGCGCAATCCCGCCTCCGCACCAAACATCGCATCCTCCCGCCACACCACCAGGTGTGCCACGCCGGCTTGGACCGGATGGTTGCAGCCGGGGCAGGCGTACTGTTTTTGCGCGTTCCTGGCCGTGATGGTGCGCACGGCCCATTCCCCGTCCGGGGCGCTCTCCCGCTGCGGCACACCGAGCCGCGCCCGGTCAAGGTCCGGCTCGGCACCGGCCAGTTTGGCCCCGGCCGGGGAGGCACGACGACGGCGCGGCAGGTTTGAGCGGGGCATCCCACCATTGTGCCGCACGGGCGCCGCTGCTGCCCACCCGGCCGGGATCGTGGCATGCCCTTGCCTCCGCCACCGGCTAAGGTGGGAGGCGTGCGTTTAGTGATAGCCAAGTGCTCCGTCGACTACGTCGGACGCCTCAAAGCCCATCTTCCCCTGGCCGTCCGGCTCCTGCTGGTCAAGGCCGACGGTTCCGTCCTGGTGCACTCCGACGGCGGTTCCTACAAGCCCCTGAACTGGATGAGCCCGCCCGCCACCATGCGCACGGTCAGCCCGGCCGACGTCGAGCTTGAGGACGGCGTCATCGACCAGTGGATAGTGCAGTCGGCCAAGACGGATGACCGGCTCATCATCAACATCTATGAGCACATCAGCGACTCCAGCCACGACCTGGGCACCGACCCGGGGCTGATCAAGGACGGCGTCGAGGCCGATCTGCAGCGCCTGCTGGCGGCCCAGATTGAACTGCTCGGCAACGGCTTCACCCTTATCCGGCGAGAATATTTCACGGCCATCGGCCCGGTGGACATCCTGGCCAGGGATGCCGGCGGCGCCACGGTCGCCATTGAGCTCAAGCGCCGCGGTGACATCGACGGCGTGGAGCAGCTCACCCGATATCTGGAGCTGCTCAACCGCGATCCCCTGCTGGCCCCCGTGCGCGGGATCTTTGCCGCACAGCAGATCAAGCCGCAAGCTAGGGTGCTGGCCACGGACAGGGGCATTGAATGCAAGACTCTTGATTACGACGCCATGCGCGGGGTCGATGACAGCGCCTCGCGGCTCTTCTAGCAGCGGCCACCGCCGGGCTGGCTAGACTAAAGGGCATGACTGTTGCACACGGCTCAACCGCCCCCCTGCCTGCCAAGAAACTGATTCACGGATCCATCGTCACCGAGCACGGGGTTCTCGAGGGCGGCCTGCTCGCCATAGCCGGGGACAGGATTGTTTACGCCGGGCGTGCCGACCACTTTGACGAGCCGGACTTTGCCGCCGAAGAACTCGATGCTGCCAACGTCATCTCCGTTCCGGACGGCCACTTCGTCATTCCGGGCCTGGTGGACCTTCACAACCACGGCGGGAACGGCGGGGACTTCCCGAGCGGCAACGAGGACTCGGCCCGCACCGCAGTGGATTTCCTGCACCGCGCCGGCACCACCACCTTGCTGGCCAGCATGGTCACGGCCTCCCCCGAGGACCTCGTCAAGGGAATCGGCGTCTACGCGAAGATGACCGATGAAGGACTGCTGGCAGGCATCCACCTGGAGGGTCCGTTCCTGTCCCACGCCCGCTGCGGCGCCCAAAACCCGGCGTTCCTGCTCGACCCGGACCTTGACCTCATGGCGGAACTGATTGAGGCCGGCAGGGGCACCATCGTCACCATGACGTACGCGCCCGAACTCCCCGGCGCCCCCGATCTGGTTGACCTGCTGACCTCCCACGGAATCACCCCGTCCGTGGGACACACGGATTCCGACACCGCCACTGCGGCCGCCTCCCTGGAGCAGGCCCGTGAAGGCCTGGACTCCACCGGGTTCGACGGCGTCTCCGGGCGTCCCACCGTCACGCACCTCTTCAACGGCATGCCGCCCATGCACCACCGCTCCCCCGGCCCCGTTGCGGCCTGCCTGCGCGCGGCCAAAGCCGGGCACGCCGCCGTCGAGCTGGTGGCCGACAACACCCACCTTGACCCGGAAATGGTCAAAACGGTCTTCAGCCTGGTGGGGGCG
Source organism: Specibacter sp. (assembly GCA_049578485.1). Classification (GTDB taxonomy): domain Bacteria; phylum Actinomycetota; class Actinomycetes; order Actinomycetales; family Micrococcaceae; genus Specibacter. The sequence continues at coordinate 7,477 of JBAUMA010000218.1, read as the reverse complement.
GGAAACATCCTGCTGGTCACCGACTCGATGGCCGCGGCCGGGCTCGCCGACGGCCAGTACATGCTGGGCCCTTCCCCCGTCACCGTGACGAATGGCGTGGCCACCCTGGATGCGACAGGCTCCATTGCCGGCGGGACCGCAACGTTGCTGGACGTGGTGCGCCGTACGGTGGCCGCCGGCGTCAAGCTGTCCGACGCCCTGCTCTCGGCCACGGTGGTCCCGGCTGGTGTGCTGGGGCTGACCGACGAGGTGGGCTCCCTGCGCCGCGGGCTGCGTGCCGATGCCTTGATCGTCGACGCGGATCTGTTGCTCCAAAGGGTCATGCGGGCAGGGAACTGGCTCGATTAATTAATATTCGAGTAACGAATCCTTGACTCGTTGACCCCGCATGTGATGCATGCCATGCTGTGTGCTGTCTTTAGTTAAGACGTTCCATTTATGAGGAGAAACAATGGCACAGGGAACCGTCAAGTGGTTCAACGCTGAAAAAGGCTTCGGCTTCATCACCCCGGACAACGCCGAAGGTGATGTGTTCGTCCACTACTCGGAAATCCAAAGCGGCGGTTTCAAGACCCTCGATGAAAACGCACGCGTTGAATTCGAAATCGGCCAGGGTTCGAAGGGTCCGCAGGCCACCGGCGTGACCACGCTGTAGCACCCGCACAAGAGGCCCCCGGCAGAGCTGCCGGGGGCCTCTTGCATCCCCGGCAGCTTTTCCGGGCGCCTAGGCCTTGCGCAGAAGACGGGCAAGTTGGCGGACTGACACGTTGGGCATGTAGGCCTCGCCCACGGCCCGGCCGATGGCCGGCAGCGACAACGGGTCCTGGTACATCATGTACAGGGTGCGGTGGCGGGGTTGGAACCGGCTCTTGAAGTTCGCCAGCGATGCAAAACCGTAGACGGGCTCCAACGTGCGGCCCAGCAGGGCCAGGATCCGCTCCATGGATGTGCCTTCCAGGACTTCCAGGGGACTGGGCGGCTCCAATCCATCCGCTTCCTCCTCCCCGGCGTCCGGCGTGATGGACAAGGGCGTGCCGGACAAGGAAATGACCGGGACTTGGTCCTTGAAGTGCAAAACCGCCTGGGCTATCAGGAATTCCATGACCCCGTTGAAGGCATCCGTGTTCCGGCGCATGAAATCCAGCGTCCAGCTGGCCACCTCACCGTTGGAAAACACCGGCAGCCAGCTGGTGAGGCCATGGATGCGCCCGGTGCCGTCGATCGCCAGGCACAGCGTCACGGCGTCGTCCTTGATCTCTGCCACCCCGCCCAGGGTGAAGCCCATCTCGGGCAAGGCCCGCTCGGAGACCCATTCTTCGGAGATTTCATGGATCTGCGTGCGCAGGCCCGTGGACAGCTCCGAGTACCTGCACCAGGTGGCCGTGATGTTCAGCTTGGCGGCCTTGTTCAAGGCCGTACGCACATTTTGCCAGTCCTTGCCCTTGAACTCGGTCGACTGGACATCGAGCAGCGTTTCCGAGGCGACCGCGGCACGGCGGAACCCATGCCCGCGCAGCACGCCCCACTGGGCATCCGTGATCGAGTACATGCACGGCGTCAGCGACTCCACTGCGCAATAGTCGAGAAATTCCAGCAACGCGGCCTCGTAGTCCGCAGGCTCACCCACGGGGCCACCCACCGTCACGGCCACGCCAAAGTGCGACTGGTAGGCCACGGACACGGTCCCGGCAGAGTTGAACCAGTAGTTGTTGTTGGGCCACAACGTCATCCAGGACAGCGAATCCCCGCCACGGCGCACCAGCTCGGCGGCTTTGGCCCTGTCCGCACCGGCAGAACCCCGCAGCACGCGCCGGCTCAAAAACAGCGCCAGTACGCTCAAGAGGCTGGCCAGCCAAAAAACGGGCCCGCCGATGCTAAAGAGCAGCGTGGACAGGAAGCCGTGCGGGTACACGCCGGCGGCATAGCTGTAAGGGAAGGGATACGGCAACAGGACCCGTGGCAGGCTGGCGAACAAGCCGACTATTCCGTGCGGCCCGTCCACGTTGCCCTCGGCAACCCAGGCCACGGAGTACAGCACCACAAAGATGCCCAAGAGCGAGGGCAGCAGGACAAAGGCGCGACGGCGCACTTGCGGGTCGGGGTCGATGTGGAAGTGGCGTCGGTAGACCAGCAGGGCCAGCGCAATCAAGAACGGCACCAACACCACGGGAAGCAGCTCCCACACGGATCCGCTGACGCTGATCACCCGGTGCCCACGCCGCAACGGTATGCCGAATCCGGCAAAAACCTGCAGGTACACGCCGCTCATGACGCCGATCACCAAGTGCAGGTACACGGCCACCCACAGCGCCAGCCGGTTTCCGCGGCGCAGTCCCTCGGCGCAGGCAAGCAACAGCAGCATGGGCATCATCCCCAGCAGGTGGCCGCCGGAGCCCAACAGGCCCATGCTGTGCACCATGCCCTGGCACCCGGGCTCGCCCACGGTACAACTGTTTTGCAGCTGGTTGAGCGTGGGCACGGGGTTCACTATCAGGTTCCGCATGATGGCCAACGGCCCCACCGGCACGTGGGCCAGCACGGCCATCAACGGACCCACGGCAAAAACGGCCACGACAATGGCCAGGTTGGTCCTGATTTCACGGCTCGTGGACCGTGCGGCAAACGGTGCGTTCCGCACCGGCAGCAGGGCCATGCCCAGCAGGAGTCCCACCAGGGCGCCGAGCAGAATGAACAGGTTTTGGGCGTGTCCCACATAGAGTGTGAGCATGACGGCGGACGCCAACGTCAGGGCGCGCACTCGCCGCCGCCACATCAAGCTGATGCGCCGGCTGGCCGCCATCAACGTCCCCGCCGCCGCCGCATAGGGGCCCAGCAGCGTGGCATCGCGCATGTCTGCCAGCCATTCAAGGTGTGCGGCCCCACCGACCACCACCAACGCCGTTATCAGCACCACGGCGCCAATCTGCGTGGCGAAGAAGATTCCCGCCGTGCGCCACGTGCCCAGCGTGGTTTCGGCGAGTCCCAAAACTCCAAGCAGCACCGCGGCGGCCGCGAACAGGGCCGCGGGGTTCGGTGTGAGGAACAGGGTGCTGGCGGTGGACCACCACTGTCCGGAGAAGATATCGGTGGTTTGGAAACCGGCCATGCCCGCCAGTTCCCGGGGCGGCGGCCGCAGCATTGTTCCCGTGACGGCGTGGACCACAATCGTGGCAGCCAACACGCCCAAAGTGAAGGGAATGCGGCGCAACCACCCTAGGGTCGCACGGGTCATTGCAGCCCCAGCCTGGCACCCAGGAAGCTGAATGCAGCCGGCAGCGCCTCGGTCACCATGACCCAGGAGTGTCCTCCCGGGAAGGTGGTGCTGGTCAGAGTCATGCCTGCCTTCCGCCCGGCAGCCTCAAGCACGGCCACGTTGGCCGTGTACACGGCGTCCTGCTGCCCGGAGGCAAACCAGCCGTGGATCTCAGGGTATCGCTTGTCCTTGAGCAACGTCATGGGCACCACGGCGTTGAAGTCGGCCACGTCACCGTGGAACGCCCGTTCCACGGTGACGGCGCGGTTGGCCGTCAAGGCAGGTTCCCGTTCCGGGGAAATGGCGGCAAAAGAGCGGTAGACGTTGGGGTGGCGGGTGACCATCTGCACTGCGCAGGTAGCACCGTAAGAGAATCCGGCCACCGCCCAATGGGCGTGGTTGGTATCAATGTTGAGGTTGTTGGTGATCCACCGGGGCACATCATGGGCCATATAAGTGTCCACGTTCCCCAGCTCCGAGTTCATGCACATGGTGTTGGCACCTTCGCTGCCGTTGGCATCCGGCATGACCACCACCGGCGCCAATCCATGATGGGCGTCCGCGTAGTTGGCCAGGGTCTGTTGCAGCCCGCCGGACTGCAGGAAGTTTCCGGGGGCACCAGGCTGGCCGGTCACCAGCACCACCACGGGCAACAGCGGCGCCGAACTAACAAAGTAGGCTGGCGGCAGATAAACAATCGCCGCGCGTGCATGAAAGCCGGATGTGGTGCCGGGGATGTCCGCGAGCCGGAACTCACCGACGGCCGGCAACGACGCAGGAGCCTTCCAACCGTCCCGCAAGGCCACCACGCGGAACCTGTCCACGCCCGGCTTGGCCGTGAAGTGCGGCACACCCTGCGCCACTGCCGGAGTGCCCTTGACCAGGCTGCCAACAGTGGGGTATTCACCAAAGTAGGCGTTGACCTGCAGCGCGCTGACGGCGACCACAACGATTGCCGCAGCCACGCCCAGCAAGCCCCGGACAGCAGAGGTCTTGTGCCGGGGGCGGCCCGTGTCCCGGTGGGAGCCACGGCGCCGGCCGAGCGCGCCGGCCAAGGCGAGGACCGCCGTCGTCAGTCCCAGGATCAGGCCCCACAAACCAAAGCCCACGCAAAGCAGCACGTTGTTGGGCAAGTCTTCGGGCCACCAGTACCAGACATGGATGATGGCCCAGCCACCCGCGGACGCGGCCGCCGCCGAGGCAAGTCCGCTCAGCACGCAAAAAATCCACCATTTGGGGGAACGCCGAACCAGCAGGAACGCCAATGCCAGGGCGCCCAGACCCATCGCAAGGGCGGGAATTGGGCCGGTGGCCAAATTGAGGGCATATATCCACTTCAGCACAGCATCACTTGCCCTCTATCCACGATCCCGCATCTGAAACCGGGAAGCCAATGTGATACTAGTGCGAAATGCTGGGTGCGGGCTGAGAACAACAGGTGAGCCGGCTGCTAGCGCCAAGTCCCAATGCCCACCACGGGGCCGGCCTCAAGCCAGGACGACAAGCCCGCATAGGCGCCAAATTTCATGGCCAGCAGGATCGTCTGCCCCTTGTACTCCAGCGTCACAATCACGACGTCGGGCGGCACCCGGGTGAGCTCGGATTCCGTGGGTGCGCGGCGGCCTACCAACACAATGGAGCTGCGCACCATCTTCAGGTGCGGCAGGGGGCTTAACGAAAGAAGCCGGAACCATTCAAGGTCCGACTCCTGGTAACGACAAACCCCCATCTGCCAGCGATTATTCGCTACGCAAATGGAGGCGTCCACGGTGCCCAGGGCGCGCCGCAATTGCATGCGGCGCACCCCAAACAGGCACAGTGTAATGACAACCAGCAGGAATGCACCTGCCAGCACGATGAACGGGGTACCGAGTTCGTTCATCAATTGATTGCTAGTGGATCCCTGCGCCGGACGTTGCGCTGTCTTGCAACTGCGCATTGTCAGCAACGATCACGACACGATTGCTGTCGACCGAGAAGAAGCCACCGTCGACGGTGACCGCAATGCGGTTACCGTCGATGGGCTCGATGGCCAGCTCGCCAGCAGCCAAAATCGCCAGCAGTGAAGAGTGGCCGGGGAGAATACCGATCTCGCCATCGCTCGTGCGTGCCTTGACCATCTTGGCCGCGCCCGCCCACACATGGTGGTCGGCCGCTACGATTTCAACTTCGAGTTGTGCCATGGCTACTTGTTCGATCCTGTGGACTCTTGGATCTTTGCCCACTGCTTGTAGACGTCATCCATGCTGCCGACGTTGAAGAACGCCTGCTCGGCAATGTGGTCAACCTCGCCGTCACAGATCATGGAGAAGCCTTCAATGGTCTCCTTGATGGTGACCGTGGAGCCTTCCACACCCGTGAACTGCTTGGCCGTGTACGTGTTCTGCGAAAGGAACTGCTGGATGCGACGTGCACGTGCCACGACGATCTTGTCCTCTTCGGAGAGCTCGTCAACACCAAGGATCGCGATGATGTCCTGGAGTTCCTTGTTCTTCTGCAGAATCTGCTTTACACGCACTGCAGTGTCGTAATGCGCTTGGCCGATGTACTGCGGGTCGAGGATGCGCGACGTTGAGGTCAGCGGGTCCACGGCCGGGTACAGACCACGTGAAGCAATTTCACGGGAGAGCTCGGTGGTAGCGTCCAAGTGTGCGAACGTCGTTGCCGGAGCCGGGTCGGTGTAGTCATCAGCAGGGACATAAATGGCCTGCATGGACGTGATCGAGTGGCCCTTGGTGGAGGTGATGCGCTCCTGCAGGAGGCCCATCTCGTCGGCAAGGTTGGGCTGGTAACCCACGGCGGAAGGCATGCGGCCCAACAGCGTGGAAACTTCGGAACCGGCCTGTGTGAAGCGGAAGATGTTGTCAACGAAGAGCAACACATCCTGGTTCTGAACATCGCGGAAGTACTCCGCCATGGTCAGTGCGGACAGGGCCACGCGAAGGCGCGTTCCCGGCGGCTCATCCATCTGGCCGAAGACAAGGGCGGTGTCCTTCAGGACGCCTGCCTCTTCCATTTCAACCCAGAGGTCGTTACCTTCACGGGTACGCTCGCCGACACCGGCGAATACCGAAGTACCACCGAAGTTGCGGGCCACACGGGTGATCATTTCCTGGATCAGCACGGTCTTGCCGACACCGGCACCACCGAACAGACCAATCTTTCCACCCTTGATGTACGGGGTGAGAAGGTCGATGACCTTGATACCGGTCTCGAGCATCTCCGTGGAGCCCTCGAGGGTTGCGAAGGCGGGTGCCTTGCGGTGGATGGGCCAGCGCTCGGTGGTCGTGAGCTCTGACTCGTCAATGTCCAAGGGCTGGCCCAGGACGTTGAAGATGTGGCCCTTGACGCCTTCGCCAACCGGTACGGAGATCGGGGCGCCGGTGTCCCTGACGGAGGTGCCGCGGACAAGTCCGTCGGTGGCCTGCAAGGAGATGGCGCGAACGAGGTTGTCACCCAAGTGCAGGGCGGTCTCGAACGTGATGGTGCGGGTCACTCCGCCGAGCGTGAGCTCAGCCTGGAGTGCATTGTAGATGCCGGGGATGGAGTCCGCGGGGAATTCGACGTCAACGACGGGGCCAATGACGCGGGCGATGCGTCCGATGGCACCAGCCTTGGCGGCTACCTGCTCTGTGGTAGTGGCAGTCATCTCTCTCACTTCAATCAGTAGATGGCGTGGGGTTAAGTCTAGCTGGGTCAGTAACTTACGGGCATGGCCCGCGAGTTTGCTGCAAGTGTTAGGACGCGTTCAACGCGTCGGCACCGGCGACAATCTCGGACAGTTCCTGGGTGATTTCGGCCTGGCGGGCCGTGTTGCGCAGTCGTGTGTACTTCTTGATCAGTTCCGTGGCGTTGTCGCCGGCGGACTTCATCGCACGCTGGCGCGCTGCAAGTTCACTTGCGGCTGCCTGCAGCATGGCGTTGAAGATACGTGATTCGATGTACCGCGGCAGCAAGGCATCAAGTACCTGCTCCGTTTCGGGCTCGAACTCGTACAACGGCAGAAGTTCATTTTCCTCGGGTGTTTCTTCTTCGACCACTTCAAGGGGCAGAAGACGAACAACCTGGGGAAGCTGCACAACCATCGACTGGAATCGAGTGGAGACGATGTGGATTTCATCCACGCCGCCATCTTCGTAATCCGTGGCAAATGCTTCCAAAACCGCTGCCGCAATTTCCTGCGCGGTGCTGAACTCGGGGGCATCCGTGCCACCGGTCCAGTTG
>JBAUMA010000217.1:0-1819 GCA_049578485.1 Specibacter sp. | reverse complement strand
AAGTAAGACTCGAACGTATTATAGTATCACCCAAATTGGCGAGATAGTATTTTAATCGCTCTTGATCTCGTTTTGGATTATCTTAATTCCTGTCAAACTTTTTCTATTCTCGAAGCTGTTTCAAAACGGTGAACGTGACTTTTTGCTTAAGACTAAAAGATATTCTTATTTCAAGAGTATATCGAACAGAAATAGGTTAACTTACCTAATTAGAACGAAGGTACAAATAATGGTATTGCCAATTATTAGTTGATGGATAGAGGTATTGAAAGACGAGTGACGGGCACTGCTATATTCGCTTCTTTTGTGGTTATATCAGCAGTCTTAATGGCCACATACCCGATTAATCATGTCAGAGCTTATCCTTATGGTAATAATATAGGAGAGTATGATTTCGGAACAATATCCAGTGTACAGAATGATGAAAACGGTAATCCGGGGTGGGTCCTTTCCGGGATTTGGAAGAGCAATTTGGCGAATAACCAATCACTTGTTGAAGGTCAAGGAAATGAGACTTTAGCAGGAGAATCTTTTGACACACAATTTGAGATGGTAAGACTAAATGGAAGTGCAGCACATACCCATACTATAACTAATTTTGTTGCTTCGAATTCTTCCCAGATAAACAATTCTACAGTGATGTTTAATGGCACTGCAACTGCAAGTATGAGAGAAGGGCCGGTTACAGACATTCCTTCAAGCGTCACCATCACCGGAGATAGAGTAATAAGTATATGGCTTGACCCTTCAAAGATAAACAATCATTATGGGAATACGCCTGTCTATGGCCTTGTCATGGATGACAATGAAGATAGGAATACCATGTTGAAATCGAATAGTACACGAATAGGCAGATAGGAGAATAGGCCGATTAGGCAGCAACAACGCAATTCAATCTTTCGTTTATTTCCGATCTCCAACCTTTCTCGATTGGGATGGCATGATGATCTAAAAGAGTACTCGTACTTCTTTGTGATACAGTATTCATTTATATAAAACAATCATAACTTGATTTAATATGAATAACGTAGTCACCATTAGAATGGTATTGGCGACATTTATAGGTATCACATTGACCCTCGTACTAGGAACTACCATGATGACAGTTCTAGCGCAGGAACAATACTCTTTTGTTACACAATGGGGCTCTACTGGTACTGGCATTGGTACTTTCAAACAACCCCTTGAGATCATGGTAGATCGGGACGATAATGTATATGTTACCGACTTCACCAGTGTATCTAATAAGGTGCAGAAGTTTACTAATAATGGCACCTTTCTCACTTCTTGGGGAACATTGGGTTTCGGCCCTGGACTCTTTACTAGTCCTAGCGGGATTGGTGTTAGTTCCTCTGGAAATGTATATGTTGCTGACTTTGGTAGTCCGGATACGGCAGTACAAGAGTTCACCAATGAAGGTACTTTTGTACGAATGTGGGGCTCATTTGGATTAGGCGACGGTCAGTTCATTAACCCAGGAGGTTTGACTGTGGATAGCTCAGACAACGTATATGTAGGTGACTTTGGCGAAAACAACAGAATACAAAAGTTTGATAGCGAAGGCAACCTCCTAACAAAATGGGGTACGCCTGGTACTGGGGATGGACAGTTTATCAATCCTGCCGGCTTAGCAGCTGATGCCTCAAATAATATCTATGTGGTTGACGGAGGAAATAATCGAGTACAGAAATTTGACAGTGAAGGTAATTTTATGACAAAGTGGGGAACGCCTGGTACTCAGGATGGACAATTTACTCGACCTGGTGATATTGCAGTCGATTCGGAAGGAAATACTTACGTTACTGATCAAGGTAATAGC
>JBAUMA010000216.1:0-1986 GCA_049578485.1 Specibacter sp. | reverse complement strand
CCGCTACGCCCTTCGGCGTCCGGCGCGGCGCAGGAACAGCAAGACCAGGAAGAACGCGATCACCAGGACGCCCAGGATGGCCAGGATGGGAGCCGCTGCAGGCGAGGACGCCGCCCCGGCCGGGGTGACGGCGGAAACCCCCGAGTAAAGGTCGGCGGTTCCGTTCGCCACCTGGCCGTTGCCGTCCGCCAGTGTTGCCGCACCGGCTTTGAGCTGGCCGGTTCCGGTGGACAGCTCGGTGGCGCCGGAGGCAATGGCCGTGTTGCCCTTGGCAAGTGCGGCGTTGCCGTCGGCCAGTTTCGCGGCACCGTCGGAGAGGGCCTTGCTGCCGGCGAGCAGCCCGGAGCCGGGAACTGCGGGAACACCGGCCACGCCGTCGTTCAGTTGCGCCGTGCCATCGGAGAGCTTCGCGGTGCCGTCCTGCAAATGCGTCGTTGCGTAGAGCAGGCCCGGGTGTTCGGGATCACCGGGAACCCCGTTCATGCCCGTCACGAGCTTCGAGGAGCCATCGGAGAGCTTTTGCGATCCTTGGGACAGTGCCGATGCGCCCGAGGCCAATGCCTGGGCACCGGCCAACAGCCCCGGGTTGGCGGGGTCCTTCGCAAACACGCCGGTGACCAGCTTCTGCGTCCCAGCATGGAGCGCCAAAGAACCGTCGGCCAACGTCACGATTCCGGCGGAGAGTTTCGTGGCGCCGTCGGCCAGTGCCCGCGTTCCAGCCGCCAGGCCGGGATGCGCGGCATCGCCGGGCGTTCCGTTCAGACCTTCGGAAAGCTGTTGCGTGCCGTCGAGGAGCTGCGCGGACCCGGCAGCCAGCTGCTGCGTGCCCAGGACGACGCCGGGGTTGGCGGGGTCCGTGCTGTTCAGCTTCGTATCCAGGACGCCGAACCCGGCAGTCAAGGCATGGCTGCCGTCGTCGAGCTGTTTGCTCCCGTCGGCCAGCTGCTGCAACTGCGCCAGCATGGCCCCGACGGGGACCAGCGGGTTGGCCTTGGCGAATGCCACGAGCTGCTGGGTTCCATCGGCTACCTTGGCCGTTCCTGCGGCGAGCTGGTTGGCCCCGTCCGCCAGGTTCTGCGGATCGGTTCCGGAGGACGACGGCGTGAGGGCCGCGGACAGCTGCGTGGCCCCGGCAGCCAATCCCTGCGCGCCGGTGGAGACCTGCTGGGCACCGGAGTGGAGGGCGGTGGCGCCCGTGCCAAGCTGTGCGGCTCCGTCGGCGGCAGGGGCAAGCCCGGCGCTCAATTGCCGGGCACCGTCGTTGGCCTGGCCCAATCCGCCGGCGAGCTGCGAGGCCCCCTTGTCCAGGGCGGTGATGCCGGGCGCCAGTTGGTTCTGGACGCCGGCGGCGAGCTTGGCGGCACCGTTATCCAGGGCCGCGCTGCCGCCGGCCAGCTGCGAGGCGCCATCAGCCACGGCAAAGACGCCGGGCGCAAGCTGAGTGTGGACGTCGGAAGACGTCTTGGCGGCCCCCTGGGCCAGGGCTGCGGCACCGACGTTGGCGCTTGAAATTCCGGGGGCCAACTGGTTCTGGACGCCGTCGTGGAGCAACGTTGCCCCCGCGGTCAGTTTTCCGGCACCGGCACTGGCATCCGTGGCACCCTTGGCAGCTTTTTCCGCCCCTGCAGCCAGCTGATGGACGCCGTCGTCCACCTTGCCGGCACCGTCCTTGAGCTTGAGTGCCCCGGCGGACGTTTGTTTCGTGCCATCCTGAAGCTGTGAAGCCCCGTTGGCGATTTTTGTGGTGGTCAGGACGAAGAAGACGATGAGCGCCAGGACCACCAAAATCAACACAAGGTGGGCAAAGTAGTGGTGTTTGACGTTTCTGGACACAAGGGTGCCTGGGGTGCGTTCTGACATGGGTGGTTCCTCACGGAAAGACGGTTGTGTGATTTGGATTACACTTAACCTACTGACGAGTAACATACCGCATGGCCTGCCGGCCGCGTCAACCTTTTTGTGAAAGTCCACCAAAAAAGGGGCCGT
>JBAUMA010000215.1:0-12626 GCA_049578485.1 Specibacter sp. | reverse complement strand
GGTGAGTAAGCCTTGTTGAAAGCAAAGCGCACAGTGGTCGGGTTGACCGCGCTTACTTTCGAAAGGTAGGAATAGCCACCCTGAATCTTCTTGGCCAAGGTGAAGGTGCTGACAACATCAGCCGCAGTCATGGGCTGACCATCTGACCACTTGACATCGTTTCGCAACGTGAAGGTTACGCCCTCGCCGTCGGGGTCAACGGTCCATGATTTGCCCAACCACGGGACGGCCTTGCCGGTCATCGGATTCACAATGAGCAGCGGCTCAAAGACTGCCTGAGTGGTCATGGGCAACGCGGTGGGAGAAAATGGGTTGAAGTTGCTGGTGAAGGTGGCGGTGTCTTCACGGGGGATACGCAGAATTCCGTCGGACGTCTTGCCGACACTTGCCGTGTGGCCGCCACCGCAACCAGTGAGGGCCATGGCACCTATAACGGCGGAAGCGGCAAGGATGGACAGGGATGTGGAACGCCTATTTTTGGGCATGAGGTAGCTCAATTCGTGGTAGATCTGGATGAGGGCGTGAAGGGGTAGGGGTGTGTTGAAGCGTGGGGTTGTTTAGAGGGATCTGTGCGGCACGCCTACGGAACTCCGCTCAATGAGCGAACAACCAACGAGAGTTTCACGGGCCAGGCCGTTGTTCCCTGAGGCAATTTCCGCCAGGGACCTGACGCCAAAGGCAGCCATCTCTCGAAAAGGAAGCGCAACTGTGGTCAAGCTGGGGCGCAGATAGTTGGAAATGAGTTCTTGATTGTCGAAGCCAATCACGGAGACGTCTTCGCCAATGATCAGCCCGCGTTCCTTAATGGCGTCATAAGCACCCATGGCCATGCGGTCTGTGGCGCAGAAGATGGCAGTGGGCGGATCGGCATCATTGAGAAGCGTGACGGCCGCCCGGTAGCCCTGGTCGGCCTCACCGCCTGCACTGATAATGAGGCTTTCATCCAGGGAAATGCCCGATTGAGTCAGCGCAAGTATGTATCCCTCGCGTCGACCGATGGCGGCCGGAATAGTTGGATCCAGATTGATCATCCCGATCCGGCGGTGGCCGGCATCGATTAGTCTCATGGCGGCAGTGTGTCCGCCCGCTCTTTCATCCGGGGTGATGGACGGTAATTTTCCGTTCTGATCAAAGCAGTGGACCAGAACGGCGGGAACCTCGCTGATGGTGTCGGGCAAATGTACGCCGCGGTGCCATGCCGTAGCGTAGATCAACCCCGCGACTCGGTGCTCAAGCATCATTTCGATAGCCTTGCGTTCCGATTTATCGGTCCCATCGGTGCTGGCAATCAAGAGCATCCGCCCTTCTTGGGCCGCTTGCTCCTGCGCGCCGCGAACAATGTCCATCGCGTAGGGACCGGTGACAATTTCGGTGATCAGTCCATACAGCTTCGATTCCTTGGAAGCCAAGGCTCGTGCGCTGGCGTTGGGCCGATAGCCGAGTTCTGAGACCGCCTGCTGAACTCGTAAGCGAGTCTCATCCGAGATCCCAGCATCGGTGTTTCCACTCAGAACGAACGACACAGTGGTCCGCGAAACCTTGGCGTGGTTCGCCACGTCCAACATGGTCACTTTGGCGCGCCGTGGCTCGTTCATCGTCGAATAGTCCGTTCATTGACATCTACTGGAATTCAGATCACCTAACGCGCATATCTAACGCGCGTTAGGTGGTGTGAGATAAACCATAAAACACTCTGGCGTGATGTGTCAATCATGTTGCTTCTGAACGTCTTCCACATGTCTGGCCTTGCCCTACCTGGTTCGACTAAGACAATGCAGTCCTCCAGGGCAATAGGTACTTCCGTTGGCGCCCGGGAGACCCAGATATTCGGCTGGGCTCACGAGCGAACAGATCCCCGTGGCTCAAAGCACAACACAGACCATTTGAGTCACGCAGAATTGTCCCGGGTTGTATGCCGCGATCTCACCAGATGGCGACATAAAACCAGCGACGGTTCAGTATCGAACCGTCCCGGAGATGATGCCGCCTCCCATATTGATGAAGGTGAGTATGTTGGCATCTGGATTGTAGTCCTCGGAGACGCCTTTGCTGGTGGTTGGTTTCGGGCTTGAGGGTTGCTGCCGCTGCTTCGAGGGTTTCTTTGTCTCGTTCGCCAGCGACTTTCATGGCCAGGAGTGTATCGTGATCGGCGGCCTGGATGATTGGGCCGTCGAGTTCTTCGAGGGTGAGCTAAGTGGCGTTGTCTGGGATGAAAGCTCAGGCGTTGGAGTTGAGCCAATCCGGAGCCAGGTCGTATTGGGTTGCCGTCCCGGCCACGATCGTGGTGACGCTCGTTTTCGCGGCGTAGCCGGCGAAGCTGGCGTCGATGTCGGCGGTGGGACTTTTGACAATGCCCTGCAGAACGAGTGCGGCGCCGCCGACGGGTTTGATGTCGCCATGGACGCCTCGAGTGGCCGGCACGTCGGCGAGTTGATGGCGGAGGGCCAGGATTTGCTCGGCATGCATTCAGGACTGCAGCGGACGGGGCAGAACGTCCGCGGTAGCTCGCCCCTTCCCAGTATTTACGCAGGTGAAAAGCTGGTGTGGTCCCAATGGCAGCCGAGACTGCGACTTGACTCAATAGTGAGGCTGACGCACATCCCGGAGATAGAGCACCGGTTGCCATCGAAGCCATCGTCGGCGGCCGTGGAGCTGAACCGGCATATTCACGCGTAGTACTGCGGTACCACGTGCATCTTTTGGGAAGTATCCCCTGGACCGATGTCTGGGAAACGGGCCATCCGTAGCGTGAAGGGCAACGCAGGGTGCACACACGGTGGCAGCCAGCATGTTCCCAGAATCGAGACCTCACTCATGGCATTCCGCTCACGACGCTTTTTCTATTCCGCTTTGTCGGTGGCAATAACCCTGACAGCTGTGGCTGGACTGGCCTTTGCCGGAGTATCGGTGTCTGATGCACAAAGCCACGTCCGGCCGTCTGCGCTGGAGCTGACAGACGTCCCTGCGAATCGCACTTCCTCATCCGGCGCTATCGTTGTCGCCGTTGTCCTGGGATCGTCGGGCACCGTGGGCAGCGACGTTCTGGCTCCCTACGAGGTGTTTGCCAGTTCCCCCAATTTCTCCGTCTACACCATTGCAGCGCAGCCAAATCCTGCGCCAGTGGACGGAGGTCCTGCGATTGTGCCCACTTATACGTTCCAGGACGTTCGGTCGGGCAGGGCGCGGCAGCCGGATGTGGTGGTGATCCCGGCAGTTGGCGCCCCGGAGGGGCCGGCGGAAGCCGCCCTGCGGGTCTGGGTCGTGGAGCAATCAGCTCGCGGGGCCCGGATCCTGGCCGTCTGCAACGGGTCAAACGTACTGGCCGGGACAGGCCTCCTCGACGGGCGCAAGGCGACAAGCCATTGGTCACGTCTTGGCGCTCTGAAGAAGAGCCATCCCCAGGTCCAATGGCTGGGGGGCCTGCGCTTCGTCCAGGACGGTATGATCACTACCACCGCCGGCGTAACGTCAGGCATCCCGGGCGCGTTGAAAGTCATGGCGGACTTGGCTGGCATTGACGAGGCCGACCGGGTCGGCCGCCTGGTGAACTATCCGGGCTGGTCTGCCGCGGGGTCGGCCTCGATACCTGTCCAGTCGTTCGACGTCGGAGACATTTCCGTCGGACTCAACGCCCTCGTCCCATGGCTCCGGCCCACGATCGGCGTCGGCTTGGTCAACGGGGTCGGCGAGATTGACGTCGCCAGCGCGTTCGAGGTCTACAACACGTCCTTCGCGGCCCGCACTGTGGCGGTCGCCGCCACGGAGACCGTCACCACCAAACACGGGATGGTTCTCCAGGCCATCCCCGAAGCGCAGGCACCCCCGGTGGACAGAGTCATCGCCCCCGGCGCTGCTCAGGGCCAGGACATCGAACCGCATTTGAGGGACTGGGCATCCTCCCGCAACGTGCCCGTCGAAGCCTTGGCCGGCTCCGGCGGAGTGCTCGGATTCGACGGTGCCCTCGACTATCTGGCGCAGCATACCGACCGCACCACCGCTCTGTCGGCAGCGAAGATGATCGACTACCCCACTGCGCATCTGAACCTTCCGACCGGTGGAACCAATATCCGCGTTCCGATCCTGCTTGCGCTTGGCCTGCTGCTCGCCGTTCTCATCGGTGCCTTGCCGGCGATCATTCGAACTGCCATCCGGCGACAGGCAGTCAGGCAGATGAAATGACGCGGCCAATTTACGCAGTCTGCCTGGGCTCGGCCGATTTCATGGCGGGGCCCCAGCCAGCCATCCGAAGATACGGTCGGTATACTTCGACTTCGCCAAGCACTTCACGGTGATGGTCGTGGTGATATATGCGGGAATGTTCGTTCTGGACCCCATATATAAGCTGGGGGCGGCCTTTGCCGGAATCGATGATCCGTGGAGCCGGCTGCCGGCACTCTCGAACATCGTCATGGCGCTCACCATGAGCGCCCCGATTGGCCGGTTTGTGCGCCATCAGCGTCACAGTTGGCGGGCCTGGCCATCTTCCGGGTCGCTCTTATCGCCCGGGCTCCGCTCGGGAGGATCGCGTGGGGCGGAAAATACCGTTCCGCCCCGGCTTACCTCAGAATCGGGGGCGCGGTCTGCATCGGCTTGTACGCCCTCTTCGACTTTGCCGCGCTGTCCAAGGCCGGCGTCGATCAGTGAATCCTTTGACTCCATCACCATATGGGTCATGACGGCATACTTCGCGCTCGGCGTCTTGGTGAACGCAATCTCCCGAGACAAGCCCGAAGGACTTTATGCACCTCACGACGGGTAGAGTTCGGGACATGACCGGGACGGGAAGCAGTGAGCGCGTGGATGCGTTGCCGAACATGGCTTTGCCTGGTCTGCCGGACGAACCGATTCGGCAAGGCGCATGGCGCTCTCGCCCACGAATCACAGACACTCTGGTCGCCGTCTCATACACAGTTCCCGCACTGGCGGCAACCGTTTCCGTCAACGGTATCGAGGGCCCGGAGCCAGTTCTCCAGTTGCTCGCGGTCCTGGTGTCCGGCGCTGGACTGCTTGTGCGCCGGCGCGCTCCGATATTTTCGTTGGCTGTCACGGCCGGCATCATGCTCATCACGTTCTCGGCTCCGGCAAGCTTCGCGGCCGTGGCGACAGCCATGGCACTGTACGCCGTCGCCGTTTACAGGTCAGCCCGGCACGCCGTCTTTGCCCTGCTGGGGACCACCAGCGTCCTCCTTCTCGCCGCGACCCTCCTACCCTTGCCGATGGTGGACCTTGGCCAGGCAGGCCAGGCAATTGTCGTACTCGTGATCGCGGCGTTGGCCGGACTGAACGTACGCACTCGCCGCGGCTACGAGGCCGCCCTTGTGGACCGTGCCGAGCGGTTGATGCGCGAACAGGAGCACCTGGTCAGCATTGCAACCGCCGCTGAGCGCAACGCCATCGCTCGGGAGATGCACGACATCGTCTCCCATGGATTAGCGGTGATGATCTCCCTGTCCCACGGTGCTGCCGAGATTATGCCCCTTGATCCTACCCGCGCCGTCGACGCCATGCGCCAGGTAGCCGAGACGGGCCGCACAGCAGTGGTGGACATGCGCCGGATGCTCGGAGTCCTGAACCAAGGCAACACAGGGGAGTCGGACGGAGCGGTGGCGCCTGCGCCCGGTGTAGAGGACATCCCAGCTCTGCTCGAGCTTTTTCGTTCTGCGGGCCTACCGGTGGTCCAGCATGCGGTAGGTGTTCCTCCGGCCGACCCTGGGATCCAACTCACTATCTACCGTGTAATCCAAGAAGGACTCACCAACGCGCTAAAGCATTCGAGAACAGCAACGGCGGTCGTGGTTTGCGTGGAGTTCAGCGCACAGGCGATCATGATTTCGGTGACCGATGACGGGCAACACGAGGGCATTCCAGCCGACGATACCGGGCGTGGCATTGTGGGCATGCGTGAGCGAGTGGCACTTTATGGCGGAACGATGCAGGCAGGCCCTCTGGCCGGTCGAGGATGGTCCGTGACCGCACGATTCATGCCACAGAAGGGAACCGCATGAAAACGGTAGCCATCCGGCCCACGCGCCCGATCCGAGTGCTGCTCGTTGATGACCAGACTCTTGTTCGAATGGGATTCCGGATGGTGCTCGATGCCCACTACGAGGTCGAAGTCGTTGGCGAAGCCGCTGACGGCAGGACTGGAATCGACCTTTGCCGTACCCTGGCTCCGGACGTGGTGCTGATGGATGTTCGCATGCCGGGCATGGACGGCATCACCGCGACCCAGCTAATTGCCGAGGAATGCCCGCAAGCACGAGTCATTGTCCTCACGACATTCGATCTCGACGAGTATGCCTTCGCGGCGCTTCGGGCCGGTGCCAGTGGGTTCCTGCTCAAGGATGTCGGACCAGCCGAGCTGCTCACCTCCATAAGGGCCGTCGCCGGGGGAGACGCCGCCATCTCCTCCAGGGTCAGCCGCCGGATGCTGGACCTCTTCAGTCAAAGGCTGCCCTCCGGTCCCCCCACGGGGGGCGACGAAGCCATCGCGGCCCTGACCCCGCGGGAAAAGGAAATCCTCTCAGCCATTGCCGCAGGACTCACCAACACCGAGATCGGCAAGCGCATGTTCGTGGCCGAATCCACGGTGAAGACCCACGTGGGCCGCATCCTGATGAAACTCGGGCTGCGCGACCGCGTACACGCCGTCATCTTCGCTTACGAACACGGCCTGAACGGCGACGCCGACCGGCCTAGCTGACTGTCGAACGCACCCGGGCCGGCATGGCAGCAGCGGCTGCCAACAGCCGCCGCGGGGAAGGCCTCGCAAGATCAATGCCCCGATCCGATGTTCCGGAGACCCATGCGCGTTCCGCCTACACGCTGCTACTTCGGCAGCCGTCAAGTATTCGCCAGCCATGCTCAGCCAACGAACGCCGCCAGCGATCGTTGTGAGGAGGATTTTCCACGGACGCAAAGGGCAAGTGGCTCTTCCTTGACGCTTCTTCAGCATTGCCGGCACATCCGGGTCCGCGGCCTTGACGAACATCCGAGGAAGGCCCTCCATCGTGGAGCCATTCCGCATGGTGAAGCGCCTCGGATGGCGCAGGGTTCCGACGTCGCTGGGGAAAGGTTCCCGCGTCGGGAGGCAAGGGATGCGTGTTGAAAGTCACGTCCGAGTCAAAGTACAGTGTGTACTGTATACAGCGTCGTTTCCGAGATCGGGAAGGCGACGTCGCATACTTTGTCACCAACAATTTGCATCAGGACTCATGGGAGGGGCGGTCAAGGGATGACCCGGACGCTTAAACTCGAAGGCATTGCCTTTGGCGGGGACTACAACCCGGAGCAGTGGCCGCGGGAGGTGTGGGAGGAGGACGTGCGGCTGATGCGCCAGGCCGGCGTCAACTTCATTACCGTCTCCGTCTTTTCTTGGCCGCTGCTCGAGCCGGAGGAGGGCCGCTTTGAATTTGGCTGGCTCGATGACGTCATCGAGCTGCTGCACGTCAACGGAATCGCCGTTGACCTGGCCACGGCCACCGCGACGCCGCCGGCGTGGCTGATCCGCAAATACCCGCAGATCCTGCCGGTCACCGCGAACGGCACCCACCTGGAATTCGGCTCCCGGCAGGCCTACTGCTTCAGCTCGCCGATCTTCCGTGAGTACGCGCTGCGCCTCACCCGGGCCATGGCCGAGCGCTATGGCAGCCACCCGGCTGTGCGGCTTTGGCACGTCTCCAATGAATATGGTGACCATGTCGCCCGCTGTTGGTGCGACGCGTCCGCGGTCCACTTCCGCACGTGGTTGCGTGCCAAATACAACACCATCGATGCCCTCAACGAGGCGTGGGGCACCAGTTGCTGGGGCCAGCACTACCTCAACTTTGAGGCGATCGAACCGCCGCGTGAATCAACAGGACCGGTCAACTCGACCCAGCGGCTCGACTTCGAACGCTTTTCCTCTGACGCCATGCTGGAACTGTTCATGTCCGAAGTTGCGGTGCTCCGCGAAGTCACCCCGGAGCTGCCGGTCACCACAAACTTCATGTCGATCCTGCACGACCTCGACTACTTCGCCTTTGCCGACGCTGAGGACATCGTCACCGATGACGCCTACCCGGATCCGGCAGACCCCGGCGCCCATGTTGACGCATCCTTGAACTATGCCCTGATGCGCGGCGCCAAGGGCGGTGCCCCCTGGTTGTTGTTGGAGCAATCGGCCAGTGCCGTCAGTTGGCGCGACGTCAATGTCCCCAAGGCTCCAGGTGTCATGCGACTGGACAGCTACCAGGCGCTGGCCCACGGTGCCGACGGAGTCATGTACTTCCAGTGGCGGGCTGCCAAGTTTGGTCCCGAGAAATTCCATGCGGCCATCCTGGGCCACCGTGGAGAGGCGGGCCGCACCTTCCAGGAGTGCAGCAGGCTGGGGGCCGAACTGCAGCGGCTTGGTGCGCTGAAGGGCAGTCGGGTGGTGGCCGAAGTCGGCATGCTGTTGGACTGGGACGCCAAGTGGGCCCTGGCCGCCCCGGACTCCCTGCCCACCAACCGGCTGAGCTGGATTGGCCAGGCCCGAGAATGGCACCGGGCAACGTTCAAGCTGGGTGTCACGGTGGACCTCGTCCGGGCTGGCGCCGATTGGTCCGCGTACAAGGTGCTGCTGGTGCCCAATCTGTACCTGGCCACTCCCGAAGTGGCCGCCCGACTCGAGGCCTTCACTGCGGCCGGCGGCACCGTCATCGTTGGCGCGTTCTCCGGTGTCGTGGACGGCAATGACCACGTGCACGACGGCGGTGCGCCCGGCCCGCTGCGCCCCTTGTTGGGCGTCGAGGTGGACGAGGTGTGGCCGCTGCCGGATGGTGAAGCCGGCCATATCCTCATGGACGGCGCGCGGCATGGGCTGCACACCGTGAGCGAATGGCTCGACGCCGTGGATGCGCGCACCGTGGCCAGCTATTCCGGTGGCGAACTGGACGGCCGGCCGGCCATAACGGCAAGGCGGAACGGCGCAGGTGCCGCCTGGTACGTGAGCTGCGCACTGGCGGATGCCGGCATGTTCACGTTGATGCGGCGGATCTTCGACGAGTCCGGGGTGTCCCTTCGCGACGGGGCCGGGCCCGACGTCGAGGTGGTCGTGCGCCGCGGCGCCGAATCGTCCTTCACCTTCGTGCTTAATCGTTCCGCGTTGGCCTTGCCGGTGGAGATTCCTGCCGGCGCGGTCGTGCTGGTCGGCGGGGACAGCGCCATTCCCGGCTCGGGGGGACCGTGCAAGCTGGCGGCCCGCGATGTCTTGGTGGTCGAGCATGACCATGCCGGCACGGTGCGGGTTATTGCCGAAGAGGCGCGGCTCCACGTCGTCTAGGCACCTTGATCTCGACAGGCTCGATCACCTCCAGCCCGCCCCGGCATGCTTCGCCGGGCCGGGCTGAAAATTTGCCCAAGAAAAATGTTGACTGCATCACATTCGCCGAATAATGTGTACTGTATACAGAATTCAATGTGATCCACCGCACCATGCACGGTGCCCCTCCCCAACACCAGAGGCATATCCATGAACAAAGCAGCAACCCACCCGTACATTCCCAACTCGGTCTCGGCCGTGCGGGACGAGATGCTGGCGGCCGTCGGTGCCGCCGACATCGAGGATTTCTATGCGGATATTCCTGCCAGCCTGCGGGTTCAGGGCAGCCTGGACCTGCCGGCGCCTTTCCTGGCCGAGGCCGAACTGGAACGGCACGTGAGCGGTCTGCTCAACAAGAACACGAGCACCCGTGAGACCCTGAGCTTCCTGGGCGCCGGGACGTACAACCACTATGTGCCCGCCGTCGTCGACGAGGTCATCGGCCGCAGCGAGTTCCTGACCGCCTACGCCGGAGAGCCGTACGAAGACCACGGCCGCTTCCAGGCCCTGTTTGAATACCAGTCCATGATGGCTGAACTCCTGAACATGGATGTCGTGAACGTCCCCACCTACGACGGCATGCAGGCCACCGCGACGGCCCTGGCCATGGCCGGCCGCATCACCGGCCGGCGTGGCATCGTCCTGGTCAGCGACGCCCACCCGGACACGCTGTCCAAGGTCTCGGACTACGTCCGATCCTTCATGGACGTGCGCATCGTCCCCACGAACAACGGGACCGCGGACCTTGAAGCCGCAGCGCTGGTCATCGGCGCCGACACAGCTGCTGTGTGGATCCAGACGCCCAGCTTCCACGGAGCACTGGAGGAACAAGGCGCCACGCTGGCCAAGCTGGCCCATGACGCCGGCGCCCTCGCCGTGGTCGGCACCGATCCCATCGCCTACGGTGCGCTGACGCCGCCGGCCGACTGGGGTGCGGACATCGTCTGCGGCGACATCCAGTCCCTGGGCATCCACCAGTGGTTTGGCGGCGGACGCGGCGGCTTCATCGCCGTCCACGACGACCCCACCTTTGTCTTGGAAATGCCGTCGCGGCTCTTCGGCCTCGAATCCACCGACGTTCCCGGCGAGTACGGCTTCGGTGACGTCGCCTGGGACCGCACCTCCTTCGCCCTGCGTGAAGAAGGGAAGGAATGGGTGGGCACCGCCGCGGCCTTGTGGGGGATTGCCGCAGGCGTCTACCTCGCCTCGATGGGCCCGACTGGCATGGCCGAACTCGGTGAAACCCTGCTGGCCCGCACGGCCTACGCGGCCCAGGCGCTGGCCTCCGTGGACGGACTTGAACTGTGCGACTCCGCGCTGCACCTGCGCGAGATCGCCGTCGACTTTTCCAACGCATCCCGCAGCAGCGCGGAGGCCGTTACGGCCTTGCGCGCCCGCGGGATCGAACCCGGCGTCGTCCTGCCCGGCAACCGCCTGCTGGTCTGCGTGACCGAACAGCTCACCGCCGCCGACATCGACACCCTCGCCGCCACCCTGACTGCCGTCCTGAAGGAGAACTAACATGGCGCTTCCCGTCGCCCCCAAGCCCGCCCTGCGCCGTTTCCATCAGGCCAGTTGGGACGAGCCCATCATTTTTGAGCTGACCACCCCCGGCGAGCGCGGGATCCTGGTCCAGCAGCCCGAGCCGGCCGCCGTCGAGGCCCTGGCCCTGCGCGAGCAACGCTTGGCCCCGCTGCGCCGCGCCAAGGCCCCCGCCCTGCCGGAGCTGGCCCAGATGCGCGTGGTGCGCCACTACCTGCGCCTGAGCCAGGAAAACCTGGGCGCCGACTTCAACATCGACATCGGCCAGGGCACCTGCACCATGAAGTACAGCCCCAAGGTCAATGAAACCATCATCCGCACGCCCAAGCTCATGGACGTCCACCCGCTGCAGGACGAGGCCAGCATCCAGGGAGTGCTGGAAATCTTCTGGCGCACGGAGCAGCTGCTGGCGGAAATCTCGGGCATGTCCCGCGTGAGCCTGCAGACCCAGGGCGGTTCCGCCGCCATCTGGGCCAACATCGCCATGATCCGGGCGTACCACGAGTCCAACGGCGACGGCGGGGTGCGCGACGAGGTCATCACGACTATTTTCTCCCACCCCTCCAACGCAGCCTGTGCCAAGGCTGCCGGTTACAAGGTCATCACGCTGATGCCCGACACCGACGGTTACCCGGACATCGACGCGCTGCGCGCGGCCGTTTCGCCGCGCACAGCGGCCCTCATGATCACCAACCCCGAAGACACCGGCATCTACAACGCCAAGATCCGCGAGTTCGTGGACATCGTCCACGAGGTGGGTGCCCTGGCCGCGTACGACCAGGCCAACGCCAACGGGATCTTGGGCATCACCCGCGCCTCAGACGCCGGCTTCGACTTGTGCCACTTCAACCTGCACAAGACCTTCAGCACCCCGCATGCCAGCGGCGGCCCCGGCGCCGGCGCAAGCTGCGTGTCCGCGAAGCTGGTCCCGTTCCTGCCCGGCCCCACCATCGACAAGGTGGGGGAGACGTTCGTCATCAACCGCGACCACCCCCAGTCGGTGGGCACCGTTGCCCCTTTCTACGGTGTGGCCCCCAATGTGGTTCGCGCCTACGCCTGGATCATGGCGCTCGGAGCCGACGGCCTGCGCCAGGCCGCCGAGATCGCCGTGCTGAACAACAACTACCTGCTCGCCAAGGTCCTGGAGATCCCCGGCGCCTCCGCCCCCTACGCAGAGGGCAAGCGCCGCATCGAGCAGGTTCGCTACTCGTGGCAGGAACTCTTCGAAGACACGGGCATCTCCTCCGAGGAGATCGGCATCCGGATGTCGGACTTCGGCATGCACTATTGGACCAGCCACCACCCGTACCTCGTCCCGCAGCCCTTCACCCTGGAGCCGACAGAGTCGTACTCCAAGTCGGAGATCGACGAGTACGTGGCCGTGCTGGCCCATGTAGCCAACGAGGCCCGCACCAACCCGGAGATCGTCCGCACAGCCCCGCACAACCAGACGGTGCACCACATCCACCACGACGACCTGGATGACCCGGCCCGCTGGGCCATCACCTGGCGTGCCTACCAGAAGAAGCATTTGAGCAACTAATGCCTGAACCGGCCGTCGGCGGCTCGCAGCCTGTGGGCCGCCGTCGGCCAACTCCACCCCCATCAAGCACCAACGAACCAGGAGTATCCCGTGAACAGCACCATCCTTAGTCGCCGGAATTTCGTGGCAGGCGCCCTGGGCGTCGGCGCCCTGCTGGCCACCGCAGCCTGCGGCGGCCCCGCCGGAGGCAACGCCGCCTCC
>JBAUMA010000214.1:0-3128 GCA_049578485.1 Specibacter sp. | reverse complement strand
GCGGCACGATTTCCGAGTACACATTGGCCTCACGCACACGGCGCGCAATCAACTGGGCGTACTGGGCACCGTAGTCCACAACCAGGACGGGCTTCTGGGAAGTCTGGGCCGTAGCGGGATTAGTCACTGTCCAATCTTACCCAATCCAAACCGGCCCGCCCGCGATCGGGGCCGGATAATGCCGCCACCGTGACCAGCAACTCACGGATTGGGCACTAACCGGTAACCGCCTAGTAGCGCCCAGTAGCGCCTAGTAGCGTTTGCCGGCCTTGGGATTGGCGGCAACTTCGGCCAGGACTTCCTTGTGGATGCGCCCTTCCACGATGAAGGACAGGAACGGGACCACCCCTCCCAGGGCGATCAGGATGAGTTTGCCGAACTGCCAGCGCATCAGCGACCACAGGCGGAAGTCGGCGATCAGGTACACCACGTACATCCAGCCGTGGATGATCAGCACCATGGTGGACAGGTTGAACCCGCCCGTCACAGCCATGACCCCGCCGTCGATGTTGACCATGCCCAGCCCGTGCGCCGCACCTGTGACATTGTTGGTGCCCCCGGCCATCAGGACACTGTGGAAGCCGTAGCGCAGCACCAGTTCGGCCACCAGCAGCAACAACATGGTGCCTGTTGCGTAGGCAAGCACCTTGTAGAACTTCAGCGCGGTCAGGATCTGGGCCGGCGTGCCGCCAAAACGCCGCTTGGGTGCGGCTTTGGGCGTGGCGGTTCCGGAGGCCTGGCCTGCGGGCTTTGCGGGGTTGGTATCAGTCACTTTGCTGATTCTCCTAGCTCGTATTCTGTTGCATCATCGGCGGTGCCGGCGGGTGCGCCGGTCTCGTCGTCGTCGAAGTCGTCGTCATCGCCGCGGTCCAGGTCAAAGCGTTCGTCCTGTTCGCGGCGGTAGTCATCGGCCACCAGGCGCCACCACAGGAACACGGCGAATCCGGCGAACACCACCCATTCGATCGAGTAGAAGATGTTCAGCCAGTTGATCTTGCCGTTTTGGTCGGTGGCCGTGACGGTGATGGTCACAAGGTTGCTGTGCCCGTCCGTGGCGCCGACGTTCGTGCCGTTGGCCAGCTCCTGGTATGACACTACAAATGCGGCGTACGTGGTGGTCTTCCACAGGTTGGTCAGCTCCGCCGAGGACAAGGCACTGACCTCACCGGCCGGCAGGTTCTTGGCCAGGATGGGGCCCTCGGAATTGAGCAGCCGGCCTTCCAGGGCGATGGTGCCCGACGGCGGCGCCTGTGCCTTGGCGGGTTCGGAGATCCAGCCGCGGGCCACTGGAATCACCACTTCGGCGGTGGCTGCCGCGCCGGCAAGCTTGGGGGCACCGTCCACCACAAACGCCGTGACCACCCAAAAACCGACCTTGCCGTCCTGCATGCGCGACTGCACAATCACTTGCTTGGACGCATCAAAATGCCCGGTGGCCGAGACCAGCTGGCCCTCGGCACTGCCCAGCAACGGCTGGCCCGGCTGCAGGGTGGTCAGCAGCGGTGCCACCTTCTCCGTCACGGTTGGCGGGGTCACATCTTTTTCCATGGACCGGGAAAACTGCCATTGGCTCAGGAGGACAAAAACGGCCGCCACGGCTAGGGCAAACACCAGGGCTGCGATCCATTTGGGCTTTACGGCAGTTTTTAACACACTACAACGGTACTTCGTAACCGTGTAGAACAACGAATGCTCCCTGTTGGGCGAGCAAGGCCGGCGTCGTACTTTCAGTGGTCGAAGAACACCAGGGTGGAGTTGATGAGTTCGGAGATGACCTCTTTGTCGTGGGCGCGGCGCAGCGACTCGCGGAAGTTCTCCTTGAACAGCGACCGGGCCAAGGTGGCCAGCACCTCCAGGTGTTCGGAGAAGGAGGTGTCCGGGGTGGCAATCAGCAAGATCACGGTGGCCGGGCCGTCCACGGCGCCAAAGTCGAGGCTGTGGCCGAACTTGGTGATGCCCACGGCGATTGAGGTCTGCGTGACGTAGTCACTGCGGGCGTGCGGCAGTCCGATCCCGCCCGGCAGGCCCGTGGCCATCTGGTGCTCACGGGAATTGACGTGGCGCAGGAAACCCTCGAGGTCGCTCACCCGCCCCTGCTCAAAAAGCTTTGCGGCCAGTTGTGCGGCGGCGTCCTGCTTGGAAACGGCCTCCAACTCCAAAATCACCAGACCTGGGTTGGTCAGTTCTGTTTCATACCGCTCAAGCGAACCGGATGCCATCAGTGCCTTTCAGTTCTCTTCTTCCACGAGCGGAACAATTCCTGGAGCTCCCAACCTGGCCGCATCCGCCGATTCGTCGTCGGGCTGCTGCTGGCTGAGCCGTTCAGCGTCAACCCGGGCCAGATAGTTGGCCACTTCATTGTCCCGTTGGGTTTCGCTCCACCCCAAAATCTCTCCCATCAGTCTAGCGACAACGGGGGCCGCCGCCACGCCGCGGTCCCACGCCTCGATGGAGATGCGGGTGCGCCGGGTCAGGACGTCGTTGACGTGCAGGGCCCCTTCCCGGGTGGTTGCGTAGACCACCTCGGCGGCCAAGTAGTCGTCGGCGCCCGGGAGCGCGTGTCCCAACTCCGGCGTTTCGGTGATCATATCCAGCACATCCTGGGCCATGGAGCCGTAGCGGTTGAGCAGGTGCTCCACCCGTGCCACATGGATCCCGGATTCATCGGCCATCCGGTTCCGGCGGTTCCAGTCTGCCTTGAACCCCGTGGCACCCAGCAACGGTATGGTTTCGGTGCAGCTCGCGGGCACTTTCTCATCCAGCGCGCGCGTGGCCTCGTCCACGGCATCCTTGGCCATGACCCGGTAGGTGGTGAACTTGCCGCCGGCTACCACCACCAGGCCCGGGACGGGATGGGCGACGACGTGTTCCCGGGACAGCTTGGCCGTCGAGTCGTTCTCGCCCGCCAGGAGGGGGCGGAGTCCGGCGTAGACGCCTTCGACGTCCTCCCTCGTCAAAGGCCGCTTGAGGACCGTGTTGACGTGTGCCAAAACATAGTCGATGTCGGCACTCGTGGCGGCCGGGTGGGCCTTGTCCAGCTTCCAGTCGGTGTCGGTGGTGCCGATGATCCAGTGCCGGCCCCACGGAATGACAAACAAAACCGACTTTTCCGTGCGCAGGATCAGGCC
>JBAUMA010000213.1:0-10166 GCA_049578485.1 Specibacter sp. | reverse complement strand
GGCGATCTCCTCGACCTCGTCGATGAACACCACGGCGTGTTCCAGCTCGGCAATGTCCAAAAACGTCTGGCGCAGGGCACCGGCCAAACCGCCCGGCTCCCCCGCCAGCCGCGACGGGAAGACTTCCACGAACGGCCATTCCAGCCGGGACGCAATGGCCTTGGCGAACGTGGTCTTGCCGGTGCCCGGAGGCCCAAACAGCACCACGGCACGCGGTGGGACCACGCCGAATTCCTCCGCCAGCTCGGATTCGGCCAGCGGCAGCACCAGCCTGCGCTCCAGCAGCTCCTTCTCATCCACCATGCCGGCCACCCTGTCCCACAGGTCCCGCGGCAGCAGCCGGCCGCCCAGCTCCTCCAGCGCGCCCAGCTCGGCCCGCTGGACGGGGATGCGGCGCTCAAAGTAGCGCAGGTTCTTCTTGATCACGAACCCTCGGTTGGAAAACGCCTCCACACGGGTTTCCGTTTCAGGCATCAGGGCTGAGAGCTTGTTCAGCCCGTGCGCGGCCATGCGGTTTTCGACGGCTGCCAGCAGGGACGTGCCGATCCCCCGGCCGCGGAAGGCCGGCAGCGTGGCCAGGAAGACAATCCAGCCCTGGTCGTGGGCGGCCCGGCCCACGGCGGCGCCGATGACTTGTTCGCCCTGGAGCGCCACCACGGCGTGGTCCTTTTCGCAGGAGGCCAGCACCTCCGACAGGTCGTAGACGGGCTCCACGCCATTGGCTTTCAGGGACTGCCACAGTGACAGGATCCCCTCCACATCCTGTGAATGAAAGTCCCGGATCTTCCACGAAGTCATAGCCCAGCGCTCCTTTGCGTTGCCCGGATTGGCGTTGCATTCCGGTGCTTCGCATCATGGCACGAGCACTGGGTCCGGGTCGAGGGCCGTCCACAGCCGGTACCTTATGCGCACTGCCGAGGTTCGGCCCGTGTGCAGCTTCCCCACGGGCGCAAGCCCCGCTCCCTGACAATGCGCATAAACGAAGACGCCAGGCGGTTGAGAGCGGGCCCGGGCCGCAGCCCCGGCGCGCCGGACTAACGCGCCCGCACCACTTCGCCGGCCGACTTGTGCATAAGCAGCGCCTCCACGACGGGGTAGAGCATGAGCACGCCCAGCACGGCGAAGGTCCACTGGTAGCTCGTCACCGGCGCCGCCCCTCCCAGCAGTGTCTGTGCGGCGCGCAGGATCAACGCGCCCACGGCCACGCCCAGGCCCGTCGCGATTTGCGCGATCGTGGAGGACAGCGTGTTGGCGCCCGTCATCCGCGCCTGGGGCACATCGGCGAACTGCAGCGTGTTGTACGCGCTGAACCCGATTGAACGCAGCACCCCGCTGGCAAACAGGACGGCGGCAATCACCGGCAGCGGCGTCGCCGGCCCCAGCAACGCGCAGGCACCGAGCACCAGCGCACCTCCGGCATTGCTGAGCAGCAGCACGGAGCGAAACCCGAAGCGGCGGATCAGCGGGGTGGTGGCGGGCTTGATGAGCACATTGCCGGCAAAGACGGCCATGGTCATCAGGCCTGCCTCGAACGCGGTCCAGCCAAAGCCCAGCATGAACATCAGCGGCAACAGGAACGGCACGGCGTTGATGACCAGCCGGTAGAGAGCGCCGCCGCCGTTGCCGACCCGGAACGTGGCGATCCGCAGCGCGCGCATGTCCAGCAGCGGGTGCCGGGAGCGCCGGAACCACCACAGGGCCGCAAGCCCGGCGGCCAAGGCCAGTGCCAGCCACAGTACGACGGCGGCCCACCGGGTGGGTGCCCCGCCCACCTGTTCCAGCCCAATCACCAGCGATGCCAGGGAAACGCCGCACAACACAAATCCGGTCCAGTCCGGCGGCGGCACCTTGTGGGCGCGAATATCGGGGACCACGCGCAGGGCCACCATGAAGGCAATGATGCCCAGGGGCACGTTGATCAGGAAGATCCAATGCCAGCTCGCATAGGTTGTCAGCAGCCCGCCCAGAGCAGGCGCAACCACGGGGGCGATGAGCGCCGGCCAGGTCAGGTAGGCAATGGCCTCAAGGAATTCCTTCCTGTCGGCGTCCCGGAGCACCACCAGCCGGCCCACCGGCACCATCAACGCCCCGCCCATGCCTTGCAGCATGCGCGCCCCGCATAAGAAGGCCAGGTTGGGGCTGACCGCGCACAACAGCGAGGCCAGGGTAAAGACAGCGATGGCCGTGGTGAAAACGCGCCGCGCCCCGTATCGCTCGGCCAGCCAGCCGCTGATGGGAATCCCCACGGCAAGGGTGATCAGGTAGGCGGTCATGGCCAGGTTGATGTCCACCGGCCGCACGTTCAGGTCGCCCGCAATGCCTGTGGCGGCCGTGGCAATGATGGTGCCGTCAAGGATTTCCATGAAATACGTGCCGGCGACCAACAGCGCCAGGGCGCGGCTGAAGGAGGAGGCACGGGCCGGCGTCGTACTGCTGATTCTCACCGACCCAGCCTAGCGAGCCGTGGCGCACGTGGCGCAATTCACATCGAACTTGGAAACAATTGCCGCGCCGTCTGCGCTGTTAATCCTGAGAAGAACAACACGCAAAAAGAAAGCTGGACCATGAGCGTCGACATCGCCACCGAAACAACCCTGCAGGACGAACTCATCTTGGATGCCGACGCGACTGCGGCTTTGTTCCTGGATGCGCGCACGGCCAACAGCTGGGCCGATGAGGAGATCTCGGACGAGACCCTGCAGGCCGTCTATGCGCTGACCAAGATGGGCCCGACCGCATTCAACATGCAGCCGCTGCGTATTTCCTGGGTTCGGTCCGCCGAGGCCCGCGAGCGCCTCGTGGCCCACATGGGCGACGGCAACAAGGCCAAGACGCTTGGCGCTCCCATGGTGGCGTTGCTCAGCTACAACAAGGATTGGCACGAACTGCTGCCCACCACGGCTCCCCACATGGCCGGCATGATTCCCATGTTTGAGGAGAACGTTGACGTCCGCCACGCCATGGCCGCCAACAACGCCCACCTGCAGGCCGGTTACTTTGTCATGGCCGCCCGCGCCGCCGGCCTGGCCGCAGGCCCCATGACCGGCTTTGACATGGAGGGCATGGACGCCGAGTTCAACGCCGACTCCACGCACAAGGTGTTCATGGTGGTCAACCTCGGCAAGCCGAACGGGGTCGTGGACCGCGAACGCCTGGCCCGCCTCGAGTTCGACGTTGCCACCGAGACCCTCTAGAGAGTTTCTTACGCCGTACCGGCTCTGGCGTAAAACAAATTTCAGCAAAATTGCGCCACCGTCCCGAGCTTCGGGATGGTGGCGCTTTTTGATGTTTCGGATCCCACCGGCGCCATGTGGCGCAACGCCGGCAGTGGGGAGCCGTTTGCTAGGGTCCGCGGACCCTGTGCTTCTGCTGGGTTTCCTGCAGCGCGCGCTCATCACTGCGCTTTTCCCTGGCCCGTCCGCGCGCGGCACCCATCATGAACATGATGATCCCGAGCACG
Organism: Specibacter sp.; assembly: GCA_049578485.1. Taxonomy (GTDB): domain Bacteria; phylum Actinomycetota; class Actinomycetes; order Actinomycetales; family Micrococcaceae; genus Specibacter. The sequence continues at coordinate 6,706 of JBAUMA010000213.1, read as the reverse complement.
GCAAGGATCCAAACCACCACAATGATGGCGATAATCTGCCAAAACGGCATCGTGGCATCCCCTCATCGACCAGCTGTGTCATGGATCTAAGTTCGTACAACTATACCGTTTGAAACCCGGGAATTCCCTGTGCCCGGACAGTGAACATTCGGGGGGTGCAAATAACCGCCGCCACACCGGCCCGCCGGCGGTTAGACTGGCCGCATGAACGCACTTGCGCCGTCCCCCGTCACCGTGACTGTCACCGGGGCAGCCGGCCAGATTGGCTACGCCCTGTTGTTCCGCATTGCCTCCGGCGCCATGCTCGGGGCCAATGTCCCGGTGAAATTGAGGCTGCTGGAAATTCCGCAAGCCGCCAAAGCCGCCGAAGGGACCATCCTGGAATTGCAGGACTGCGCTTTTCCCTTGGTGGCGGGCATGGACGTGTTCGACGATCCCGCACAGGCGTTCGACGGCACCAACATCGCCCTGCTGGTGGGCGCCCGGCCGCGCGGGCCCGGGATGGAGCGGGCCGATCTCCTGCGCGCCAACGGTGGCATCTTTTCCGTCCAGGGCAGGGCCTTGAATGCCGGCGCGGCCGATGACATTAAGGCCGTCGTGGTGGGCAATCCGGCGAACACGAACGCGCTGATCGCGGCGTCGCACGCCCCCGACATTCCGGCGTCGCGCTTTACCGCCATGACCCGCCTGGACCACGACCGTGCGCTGGCCCAGCTGTCGGCCAAGACAGGTGCACCGGTGGGGACCATCAGCAAGCTGGCCATCTGGGGCAACCATTCGGCCTCCCAATACCCGGACATCACGCATGCCATGGTGGACGGCAAGCCCGCCGCGTCCCTGGTGGACCAAGACTGGATTGCCGGGGAGTTCATCCCCCGGGTGGCCAAGCGCGGTGCGGAAATCATTGAGGTGCGCGGCGGCTCCTCGGCGGCGTCGGCCGCGAACGCCGCCATCGAGCACATGCGGCTGTGGGTGCAGGGCACCCCGGAGGGCGACTGGACCAGCATGGCCGTGCCCTCGGACGGCTCCTATGGAGTGCCCGAGGGCCTGGTCAGCTCGTTCCCCGTCACCACTTCCGGCGGCCGGTACGGAATTGTGCAGGGGCTGGACATCAGCGACTTCTCACGGGCCCGGATCGACGCCTCGGTGGCCGAGCTTGCCGCGGAGCGCGACGCCGTCCGGGAGCTGGGGCTCATCTAGCCGCCCGGAGGCGGGTCTCATCCCTGGCGTCCCGCGGGCGGGCCTTCGAGCACGGTGGGGATGTACTCAAGCAGCTGGAGCCGCCCGTCAAAGGTCCGGCTGTCCACCATTTCCAGGGCGACGTCGGGATAACCGTCATAGATCCTCTCCCGGCCGGTTTTTCCCGTGATCACGGGGAAGACGACCAGCCGGAACCTGTCCACGAGGCCGGCCGCGAGCAGCGACCGGGAGAGGCTGAGACTTCCCAAAGTACTCAAGGGCCCCGCCGTGGTCCGTTTCATCTCCGCCACGGCTTCGACCGCATCGCCGGTGACCAGTGTGGAATTCGGCCATACCAACGGCACCTGCAGAGTGGAGGAGAAGACCACCTTGCGGATGGCGGCCAGGCCGGTCAGGCTGGCCCCTTCGTCCTCGGAAAATCCCGAGTCCCGGGCCGCGGCATCCCCTTGCATTTGTGACATGAGCCGGTAAGTATTGGCCCCCAGGAGAACGGTACGGTCCGCCTCCTTCTCCCCTTCCTGACCAAGCCACGCCAGGTACTCCGGACCTTCCAGTCCCCACCAGCCGGGCCACCCCTCGGCGGCGGCATAGCCGTCCAGGGAAATGATCAGGTCAACCCTGAGCTGTGCCGGTGGCGTTATTGCATCCTTCTCATCCATGATCGTCTCCTCGATCCGATTGACATTGCCTTCTCCAAGTCCGCCGGCTGGCGGCCTAACCTTTCAGCAGGGCGTGTAGCTTGTCCAGGGACGTGCCCCAGCCCAGGATGGAATTGCTGAAGTCGAAGCTCTCGACGTCGAAGTGCTGCACCACGGTCATGACGGTGCGGCCGTCCACCTCTTCAAAGGTGGCCTTCATGGTCACGGCGAACGGGAAGATGTCTCCGGGCTCTTCACGCATTTCAAAACCGTTGGGCGGGTCGATCCGGGTGAACTTGGCCGTGGTGGGGTACTCCTGGCCGGTCTCCGTCATGACCATGGTGGCCGTCCAGGTGCCGCCCACCTGCGCATCAACACTGACGCTCTCGCGCGGGGTGTGCAGTTCCTTGGGGCCCCACCACTGCGCCAGCTGGTCGGGGTCCGTCCAGGCGGCAAAAACCAGTTCCCGGGGCGCATTGAACACGCGCACGATGGTCAGGGTGTTGGCACCGGCATCCATGCTTTCACCGGTGGTGGACGCCGTTGCGGTGGGTTCGTTGCTCATGGCTGGTCTTCTTTCTGTATTTGTTCCAAGTGCCGTTCAAGCCGGCTGAAGCTTTCGTCCCAGAACCGGCGGTATTTCTCCATGTAGGCGGTGACCTCCGCAAGGGGTGCCGCCTCGAGCCGGCTGGACCGCCATTGGGCCGTGCGGCTGCGGGAGATGAGCCCGGCGGTTTCGAGCACTTTCAGGTGCCGTGAAATGGCCGGCAGTGAAATGCTGAACGGTTCCGCCAACTCGTTGACCGTGGCCTCCCCCTCGCTCAAGCGGGCCAGGATCGCCCGCCGCGTGGGGTCCGCCAAGGCTCCAAAGATCAAGCTGAGCCGGTCCGTTGCCATTTCGTATTTAACCAATCCGTTATTTAGCTACTGTGTTAAATATAACCACGCAGTTTTCCCCTGTCCAGAGTCTTGCGTGATTATTTTCCGGCTTGCGGCAATTGGTCCGGGGCGGCCTTGAGTTTCCGCCAGCCGCCGGCGCGGTTGTTGGTGATGATGGCGCGGAACATGGTCAGCAGCGCCGAGGCGTTGACGGTCCCGCCCTCCCAAAATGCCACCGTGCGGGCCGTCGCGTTGTCATGGCCGGCCGTGATGATGCCGTCCGGGTCCGGCACCATGGCGCCGTCGTACAGGAAAACGTTCACGTGGTCCCGCGCCGCCAGGAAGGCACAAATATTGCCGTCCAGCACAAAGTACGGCTGCACGGAGCGCTTGATGGTCTCGGCCACCTCGGGATCGGCCTCGTGGACCAGATCGCGCACGCGGGCGCAGATGTCCTGCTGCCAGGGCGGCAGGGCGTCAATGTAGTCATCGACCCGCGGATCCTTGGCATAGTCCATTTAGGGCTTCTTTTTCCGGCCCCACACAAAGTAGGCGATGGGACCGCCAAAGTTAAGGAACGACGCCGCCACCCAGGCCCGCTTGGGACCGTTGACTTCCAGCGGCGTGCGCCGGGACAGGTCCCGCAGTGCGGCCAATTGGAGGGCAATCTGAAGGCAGCCGGCCACCACGAACCTTGCCTTGGCCCGTTTGCTCAGATCGCTCCAGCGTTTCTTGGCTGCCATAATGTCTCCCTTGGGTGTTTGTGGTGAGGACGGGTTCAGTCTAGTCCCGGGCGTTCAGTTTCCCTGCGTGAATTCAAAGACCCAGGGCAGCGCCGTCATCGTGAGCCGGTGGCGGCCGCCTGCGAGCACAGCCCCGGGGTACTCCGCATCACCCCGCCACATGATGCCGGCCGGGGCGCCGGGTGCGGAGTCTGCGGCGTCGTTCCTGACCAGATGGCTCTCGTAGGCGAACGGCGTGTCGGCCGCTGCCCGGGACAGCGCCTCCGCGGCGGTGCCGGATTCCCCCAGGTGGTGCAGGGTGACCCAGGTGGGCGGAGCCAGGGACAGGCTACCCGCGCCGTGCCTTTGCAGCGCCTCGGCCGGTGCCAGCCAGGCGTAGTTTTCGTGCTCGCCGGGGTTCAGCATCACCTCCCTGCCGGGTGCCGCGGCAATCAGGAACCAGGTGCGGAATCGGCGGGGCAGCCGTTGCATGGGCGTCCATAGGGACAGCTCCACCAGGCCTTCGGGCACAAGGGCCAGGCCGGTCTCTTCGGCTACCTCGCGCAGTCCCGCCGCGTGGGCCGCCTGGGCGTCCGTCAGTTCGGCGCCGTCCGGGCCAATGCGGTCCTCGGGGTCCACCTTGCCGCCGGGAAACACCCAAGCCCCGGCAAACGCGCTGCTGTTTGCCGGGCGCTCCAGCATCAACGCCTCCAGGCCGGCGGCACCGTCGCGCAGCAGCACCACGGTGGCGGCGTCCTCGAGCGGGGCCAGGGACTTGTCAGCTTCCATAAGGCCACCCTAGTACGCTGCCACGACAATCCGGCCCTAGTGAACGACCGCGTGCTTGGCCGCGCTGCGGTGTTCCATCCACTCGACCGTTCCGGGCCAATGCTGCGCCGCGGGATCGATCTGGTCCATGTGGCTGAGGCCGGCGACCATCCGGAATTCGATGATGTCATCAGCAGCCACGGCAGCGGCGGCAAAGTCTTCCGAGTGGGCCTCCGGGACCCGGATGTCCACATCGCCATGGATGACCAGCAGCGGCTTGTCCAGGGGCAGTTGCCGGATCGGGGACGCCGCGTCGTAGGCGTCCGGCATGTCCGCGTAGTGGCCGCCCATGAAGCCGAGGGCGGCATTGTCGTCGAGCTCCTCGGCGTCGACCCGCCGCACGTCCGTCACCGGGGCCAGCCCCACCACGGCGTCGGCAAGGTCCGCCGTCAACAGGGCCAGCTGACCGCCGACGGAGTGGCCCACTGTGACCACGGCGCCCGACGCACACCACTGCGGCCGGGCGTCCTTGGCACATTGGATGGCGGCCCGGATATCGTCGATCGTGACAGGCCAGCCCCCGCCGTTGCCCACCCGGCGGTACTCAATGTTCGCCACGGCCCAACCGCGGGCCAACAGGTCGTGGGCCAGGGGGTGGCTCAGCGTAGCATCCCACATGGCCCGCCAGTAACCGCCGTGGATCAGGATCGCGAACCCGCGCGGGGTTTTTGCTTGCGGGGTCCACAGTTCAACGAACTGCTGGTCCGAATCGCCGTACTTCACGATCTCCGGGCTGGTCCCCGCGGGGGTGGAGTCAGTCATGGTCAGTTCGCCTTTCCGTCAGACTTGGCGGGCACGGCGCCGCCAAGCGCATCCTCCCCCGCGGCGGTGTCCCGTGTCCAGCGGGTCTTCGCCGCATTGCCTACATTCGCGGGACGGGCTGCAGGTGCTCAAAGATGAGGGTTGTCCGCGTGCCGGCGAACGCCTGGTTGCTGCCCAGATTGGCGGCGACGAAGTCCCGCAGCTCGGCGGTGCCGGCACACGCGACATGCAGCAGCAGGTCATGCTCGCCGCCCAGGACGAACACGTTGAGCGTTTGCGGCAGGTCCCGCAGCTCCCGGGCCAGCTGGAGCATGTTCTTGCGCGCTTGTCCGTGGACGTCGATGGAAATCAACGCAAAAATGGACAAGCCCAGACTGCCCAGGTCAATGTCGGCGTGGAAGCCGCGAATGACGCCGGCATCCCGCAATGCGCGGACTCGATTCAGGCAGGTGGACGGCGCCAGGCCGGCCCGGCGGGCCAATAAATTATTGGGCGTTCGCGCATCCTGCGAGAGTTCCCGCAGGATCACCATGTCGGCGTCGTCCAGCTGAATTGGATTCGAGGGGCGGGGGCGGGCACGGATGACTTCTGAATTGAGATTCATTCCTTGCTCCAATTTTGCTTGATTGTTCGAAATGGGTGACGCCTGACCGATGGATATTCTAGTCTGTGAGCTGAGATAGATGTTGTTTGCCGACATGGCGGGCAGCTTTCGGCACTTCAGGAGATTTTCATGCCCACGATCGCCCACCCCTTGGACCTCACCACCCGGGAAGCCTGCGTTGCGGCCGACGCCGTCGACCCGCTGGCGTCGTTTCGGAGCCGGTTCATCCTGCCCAAGGGGGCCATCTACCTCGATGGAAACTCGCTGGGGCCGCGTCCGGTGGGCGCCCTGGAACGTGCGCAGCAGGTCATCGCAGAGGAATGGGGCGAAGGGCTAATCCGCAGCTGGAACACGGCCGGTTGGTTTGAGCTGCCCGGCCGGCTCGGCGACAAATTGGCCAAACTCATTGGCGGGCGCCGCGGTGAAACGGTGGTCACGGACACCACCAGCCTGAACTTGTTCAAGGCGCTCGCCTCCGCCATCCGCATCCAGCAGGTGGACCACCCGGGCCGTCGCGTCATCGTCACCGAGCGTGACAACTTCCCCACCGACATTTACATTGCCGAGGGCATCACCGACTTCCTGAACTCGGTGGCCGAAGAGATGGGGGTCCGGTACGAGGTCCGCCTGATCGATGACGAGCTGCCCCTGGCTGCGGCCCTGGACGGCTCCACGGCCGTCCTGGCGCTGTCGCACGTGAACTACCGCACCGGCGCCATGTGGGACATGGCCGCGGTCACGGCACAGGCACACGCCGTGGGCGCGCTGGCCATCTGGGACCTGGCCCACTCGGCCGGGGCGGTCGCCGTCGACCTCAACGGCGCCGACGCCGACTACGCCGTGGGCTGCACCTACAAGTACCTCAACGGCGGCCCCGGCTCGCCCGCGTTTATCTGGGTCAACGCCCGCCACCAGGACCGGTTCTGGCAGCCCCTGGCCGGCTGGTGGTCGCACGCCAAGCCCTTCGACATGGCGGATTCCTACGCACCTGCCAACACCATCAACCGTTTCCTGTGCGGAACCCAGCCCATCGCCTCCCTGGCCATGGTGGAAACCGGCCTGGACATCAGCCT
>JBAUMA010000212.1:0-2156 GCA_049578485.1 Specibacter sp. | reverse complement strand
GGGCAACCTCTTCAGCATTCCCACGGGTACCCCCATTGAACTTGTCGACAATGATCAGCTTGAAGCCGTTCAGGAGCAGTTTCGCACTGGGGCCATAAGCCTGGGTTGGGACCCCACGACGGCGCAGCTCGTCATTGAGGCCCACCCGATCAGTGATGTCGATGACGACGAGTCGCTTCCGGAGGACGGGGCCAATGAGCCCGAAATGCTGATTGTGCGAATGCCGGTTGGCACCGCCCGCGCATTCGCCAAGCGCACCCGCGAGATCGTGGGTGCCGGGCGGCCGATCTGCTCGCTCTGCGGTTATCCCATAGACGCTGACGGACACATCTGCACCCTTCCCGAGGCCTGATGCCAGCGCTGGATCTGGTGGCCGCCGAGCTGATTCTCACCGGCCGTATCACGACGGCTTCCAACGCTACATTTCTTGGCCGCATTGGCGACGTGGTGGTCGTCTATAAGCCGATAGCCGGCGAAAGTCCGCTGTGGGATTTTCCCCAGGGAACACTGGCCCACCGGGAGGTGGCCGCCTACCTGGTCTCGCAGGCCTTTGGCTGGGGCGTCGTGCCCCACACTTGGCTGCGCGACGGTCCGATGGGCGTAGGAATGGTGCAGCTCTGGCAGGAGCAGGATCCCGCCCAAGACGCCGTGGACCTGATCGCGGCGGACCAGGTGCCGGAGACCGGTTGGAAACAGGTGCTCGAGGGCCGAGATGAAAACGGACGGCTGGTCGCCCTCGTTCACGAAGACTCGCCAGCACTTAGACGCATGGCGGTGTTCGACGTCGTCGTCAACAACGCCGACCGCAAAGGCGACCACATCCTTGCCTTGGCTGATGGACACCGGCACGGCGTGGACCACGGGCTCACCTTTCACCATGACCACAAGCTGCGCACAGTGCTGTGGGGATGGCTGGGAGAGGCTCTAACCGCCGACGAAGAAGCCGGCATAGATCGTGTCAGCAAAGGACTGCATGGTGAGCTGGGCCGAAACCTGGCGGACCTGCTCAGCGCCGAAGAAATCGCATCGCTCGCCGCGCGCTGCGCCCGGTTGCGGCTGGCGGGGCGGTTTCCAGCTCCGAGCGGTGAGATGTCGGCGGTGCCCTGGCCGCTGTTCTAAGGGAATTGCGGCTACGATCTAGGCCACTCGTTCGGTGTGGAGAGGATTGCTGGCTGCATTGGGGTGGCAACCCCTCGGAAAAGCGCATGGCTGCCAAGAACATGTGTTCTTGGCAGCCATCGCAAAATGTTTCAGGTCGGTCAGGTCCTAGACGTTGAAGCGGAACTCCACCACGTCGCCGTCGTGCATGACATATTCCTTGCCTTCGATCCGAACCTTGCCCTTGGCCTTGGCCTCGTGCATCGAGCCGGCCTCAATGAGGTCCTCGAAGTGGACTACCTCGGCCTTGATGAAGCCGCGCTGGAAGTCGGAGTGGATCACGCCGGCTGCCTGGGGCGCGGTGTCGCCCTGGCGAATGGTCCAGGCGCGTGTTTCCTTGGGCCCTGCTGTGAGGTAGGTCTGCAAGCCCAGGGTGTGGAATCCGACGCGGGCCAGCTGGTCCAGGCCGGACTCTTCCTGGCCGTTCATCTCCAGCATTTCGAGGGCTTCTTCTTCGTCAAGTTCAACGAGGTCGGCTTCAAGCTTGGCGTCCAGGAAGATGGCGTCGGCCGGTGCCACCAGCGCGCGCAGCTCGTCTTGGCGTGCCGGGTTGCCCAGCACGGCGTCGTCGACATTGAACACGTAGATAAACGGCTTGGCCGTCAACAGGCTCAGTTCCTTGAGGTGTTCCATCTCCAGCTTGTCGCTCTTGATGGAGGAGAAAATGGTGTCGCCGCGTTCCAGAACCTTCTGGGCATCCTTGACGGCGTTGAGCTCTGCAGCATCCTTCTGCTTGAGCTTGACGGCCTTTTCAATGCGAGGAATGGCCTTTTCAACCGTCTGCATGTCGGCCAGGATCAGCTCGGTGTTGATGGTTTCCATGTCCGAGCTGGGATCCACCTTGCCATCCACGTGGATGACATCGGGGTCGTCAAAGACGCGGATGACCTGGGCGATGGCCTCGGCCTCGCGGATGGTGGCCAGGAACTTGTTGCCGAGGCCTTCACCTTCCGAGGCACCCTTGACGATGCCGGCAATGTCCACGAAGGTCACGGTAG
>JBAUMA010000211.1:0-2412 GCA_049578485.1 Specibacter sp. | reverse complement strand
CCGGCGCCGAGCATCACGAACGGCATGTTGTGCGGGCGGTGGCTCGGGTCCTTGCCAAACCCCTTGCGCTTGCCCAGGATCAGGCAGAGGGCCAGGGCGGCCGCACCAGCGTTGATGTGCACCGCGGTGCCGCCGGCAAAGTCAATGACACCCAAGCCCTGGCCGAGCCAGCCTCCGATGTTGTTGCCGTTGGCGTCCTTGTTGAAGTCAAAGACCCAGTGAGCTACGGGGAAGTAGACCACGGTGACCCAGATGGCGGAAAACAGCATCCAGGCGCCGAACTTGGCGCGGTCCGCGATGGCGCCGCTGATGAGGGCCACGGTGATGATGGCGAACACCGCCTGGAAGCCAACGAACGCAACTTCCGGAATGGTGCCCACCAGCGGCATGGCCTTGCCGGTGTCCAGGATCCCCTGAAGGCCGAACTTTTGGAAGGGGTTTCCGAGGAGTCCGCCGGCGATGTCATTGCCGAAGGAGGCCGAGTAGCCAAACAGCACCCAAATGACCCCGACGACGGCGATGGCGCCAAAGCTCATCATCATCATGTTCAGCACACCCTTGGCCCGGGTCATGCCGCCGTAAAAGAATGCCAGTCCCGGTGTCATCAGCAGCACCAAGGCTGCCGAGACAAGGACCCACGCTGTATCGCCAGTGTTCATCTGCTCTGGCCTTTCGTTGCAAGTTTGGTTGCCGGCCGCTTCATTGGGGCTGCTGCAATCTGGACACTTACAACTTTGGTGCAGGCGTGTTTCGGCCGTGCACGGTAATAATTTCCGTTTCGTTACGTTCACACCCCGGCAGGTAAAGACTGGACGACGGCCATGTTTCGGGCATGTTTCGGACCTTCCGGTCCCGGAGTTAAACAAGGGAACGCCCGCCGAAGCGGGCGTTCCCTTATCAAAGCTGTGGTTCCGCAGCTCAGGAAAGCAGTGCGTCCACGAAGCTCTCGGCATCGAACGGAGCCAGATCGTCGGCACCTTCGCCCAGGCCGACCAGCTTGACCGGTACGCCCAGCGTCTTCTGGATGGCCACCACGATGCCGCCCTTGGCTGTGCCGTCGAGCTTGGTCAGCACAATCCCGGTGATGTTGACGACGTCGGAGAACACCTTGGCCTGGGTCAGGCCGTTCTGTCCGGTGGTCGCATCAAGGACCAGCAGCACCTCATCAACGGTGGCCTGTTTTTCAATGACGCGCTTGACCTTGCCGAGCTCGTCCATCAGGCCAACCTTGTTCTGCAGGCGCCCGGCGGTGTCGATCATGACCACGTCGACCTCTTGCTCGATGCCCGCCTTGACAGCCTCGAAGGCGACCGACGCAGGGTCGGCCCCATCGACGTCGGACTTCACGGTGGGTACGCCAACGCGGGCACCCCAGGTGGCCAGCTGCTCGGCGGCGGCGGCACGGAAGGTGTCGGCCGCGCCCAGCAGCACGTCCTTGTCCTCGGCAACCAGCACGCGGGCCAGCTTGCCCACGGTGGTGGTCTTGCCGACACCGTTGACGCCTACCACCATGAGAACGGCGGGGCGGTCGTCGTGCCGGTCAATCTTCAATGTGCGGTCCATGGTCGGATCCACCAGCTTGACGAGTTCCTCGCGCAACATGGCCTGGACGTGCTCGGGGGTCCGGGCGCCGAGGACCTTCACACGCTCGCGCAGGGTGTCGACCAATTCCATGGTCGAGTCGGTGCCGATGTCGGCCAGCAGGAGTGTTTCCTCAATCTCCTCCCACACGTCCTCGTCGATCGTGTCGCGGGCCAGCAGCGCCAGCAGGCCCTTGCCCAGGGCATTGTTCGACTTCGCCAGGCGGGCGCGCAGCCGCACCAGCCGGCCCTCCACGGGCAGCGGTGTCTCCAGTGACGGTACCGCCGGCGCTTCCGGCTCCGCCACGGTGTCGAAGTCCGACGCCGGAGCCTGGGTTTCCGGGCGATCATCCAGCAAGGTGCCGGCGGTGGAGACGGACGGGTCATCCGATGTCAGGGGTGCCGGATCATTGGCGTCCCTGGGCCCGGTGTAATTTTGGCTGCTCCGCCGGGCCTTGATGAAGACGGGTATGAGGCCGCCAATGACGGCCAGCCCAACAACTATGGTCACGATGATGGCAAGAGTTTCATTCACTCCCCCAGTCTCTCATGCAGCGTACGGGCACCGGGGGTTGCCCATGTTGTGGGAAACTCGATGCTGATGCCCCCTAATTCACCAGCCCCCGCAGCCGCCCCGAAACTCCCCCGCGAAATCAAGGTGCTCGTTGCCGCCGCCTTCCTGATCGCCATTGGTTTTGGCATTGTTGCACCCGTGCTCCCGCAGTTTGCGCGAAGCTTCCATGTCAGCGTCAGTGCGGCAGCCGTCGTCGTCAGCGTCTTTGCCTTCACCCGGCTCATCTTTGCCCCACTGAGCGGCATCCTGGTGGAACGG
>JBAUMA010000210.1:0-1644 GCA_049578485.1 Specibacter sp. | reverse complement strand
GCAACCGGAACCCCCATCGATGCGGCTGCGCTCACAGCCGCCATGGATCGGGAGTCGCTGCGGGTCCGCCCGGCGCTGGCCAGCCTGCGCTATGGAAACCCCGCCTACGGGCAGCTGGCGCCCGGGTGTGCGGTGGAAATTTCGGCGGGGGCCGACGACGAATCGGAACTGGGGGTCTTCCACGATCTGTTCCAACCCCAGCGCGGCGCAAACCTGCGCGCCCGCCTGGATGACTACACGGTTGCGGGACTTTCCACCGGCATCTTTTACACGAGTTAGGGGCTCACCATGAAAGGCGACTTCAGCAGGGACACCTTCAACCAGGCCAACCACTACACACGGGTGCTGTGGCAGCAGGGCCGGGTGCAACTGGATGCCGACGTCAACGAACAAGCCGCCATCACCGAGCACTTCCGGCGGACCCTGGCGGCGGATTTGATTGGCCCCCATGGCGGCCCCGCCGGCAACCTCGGCTTTGGCATCAGCACCGACAGGTCAGCCCTCGGGGCGCTGCGCGACCCCTACGGCCGGCCACTGGATCCGGGACTGCTCAAGGCACTCGACGCGGCATTGGGCCACGGCGACTTCCTGATCGGCACGGGACGCTACTACGTGGACGGGGCCATGTGCGAAAACGACGGACCCCTACTCTTCAGCGGACAGGCCGGCTACCCCTTCGACGCCGCATCCGCCCTCGACGCCCTGCGTGACACCGGGCCGTTCCTGATCTACCTGGACGCCTGGGAGAGGCACGTCAGCTACGTTGAGGACCCCGAAATCCGGGACATTGCCCTCGGCGGGCCCGACACCGCCACGCGCGCCCGGCTCGACTGGCAGGTGCGGTTGCTGCACGTCGACGCCGGCACGGCGGCACCACCGGATTTGGCGGGCGTCCTGGCTCCGGGCACCAGCGCACTGCGCGCCCGTGCCACAGCACCGGACACGGCCAACGACCCATGCACCGTGGATCCGCGGTCACGCTACCGCGGCCTGGAAAACCAGCTTTACCGCGTGGAGATCCACCGGCCCGGCCAGGCGGGGAGCGTTGACGGGGCTGCCCCCGGCGCCTCGTTCAAATGGTCACGGGAGAACGGCTCCGTCATCCTGGCGGTGCTGGGTGCCCCCGTGCCGGACATGACAGCGCAAACCACCACGCTCACCCTGGCCAGTTTGGGCCGCGACGCCGATCTGGGCCTGGTGGTGGGCGGTTGGGTGGAGCTCGTGGACGACGACGTCACGGCGCGGCACCTGGCCGGCCCGCTGCTGCGCGTGCACGCCATCAACCCCGACGACTCCACCGTGGTCCTGGAGGGCCTTGCCGGCGTGGACCCCGCCACGGACGGCTTCACCCACCCCTACCTGCGCCGCTGGGACCAGGCGGGGGACCCGGACGCCGGCGGGGCCGCGGCCGTCGTCGAAGCCCCGGCCGGGCAGGATGCCTGGATTGCGCTGGAAGACGGGGTGGAGATTGAATTCCCGGCCCAGTTCCTGCCCGGGCAGCCGAACCAGTACCGCACCGGCGACTATTGGCTCATTCCGGCCCGCACCGCCACCGGGGATCTCGACTGGCCCACGGACCCGGGCGGGCCCTCACCGCTGCCGCCGCGTGGGGAGCGGCACGCCTTCGCCCCCCTGGCCCTGGCC
>JBAUMA010000209.1:0-4206 GCA_049578485.1 Specibacter sp. | reverse complement strand
GAAGTGGGCCGGCGGAAAGGGAAAGCCAAGTGCTGAGGGGTCAGCGACCCTTGACCGGGATGCCGTTGCGTGTCATGGACTCGGCGTAGGCCTTGGCGGATTCCAGCAGCCACTGCTCCTGGCGCTCGGCGGAACCGGCAAAGCTGCGCCCGCTCAGGGAGCGGACCTTGTAGATGCCAAAGCCGCGCTTGTAGAGCATGGGGCCCTGGGCCTTCAGGAGCTGGTCTGCCAGGCGGTGCGCCTCGGTGCCGTGTGCCACCAGGGCGGACGCGCGGGGGACCAGCGTCAGGAACTTGACCAGGGGGCGCAGGCCCTGCTCGATCTGCGGCGCCGTCAGGCGGCCGTTGGCCTCGCCCGGGGTGAACCAGGGGTGCACGTTCCAGGGCATGACGTAGCTGGGTCGCAGGCCGATCTGCCAGTGGATACCCAGCAGGCGGGTGGCTGCCTGCTCGTCGCCGGCGGTCACAAAGCCGGATTCGTCCATTTCGCCCACATTGGAGAACAAGCTGATGATGCGGCACTCATCAATGTCGTGAACCGGATCCACGTACGCCACCTGCTGCTCGGGACGGGCCTCGGCCAGCGCATCGCAAAGTTCGGTGATGGGTGCAATGTTCTCGTCATAACGACGGTTCCAGAGCTGTTCACGCAGTGATTCAGTTGCCACGGAAGTCATTGAGGGCTTGGTCTCCTTGAGGGTAGAAATGGGTGTGACGGGCGCTTCCCCAAAAAGGCCTTGGTCCAGCGTTTCAGCTTACCAATTTTTCTCCGTCCATGGGGTTCCGGAGGTTGTGTTAGTGGCGTCCTGGTGGGGCGAGTGTGAGAAACTCAACAACCTTTTCGGATCCGGGTGCCACCGCTGCGGCGCTGCCGGAATAACAAAAATACCTCTTCCGCACAAAGTACTTGATCTGATAAAGTACCTGTTATGGCACGGAACCCGGAAGTAACCCCGACGCAGTCGGAACCGTTCGCGGCGGACCTGCTGCGCGGACACACGGACACGATTGTCCTGGGCGTGCTCAGGGACGCCGAACGCTACGGCTTTGAGATCTACAAGACCATCAGGGACGCCACCGGCGGTCGGTACGAAATCAAGGAAGCCACCTTGTATGCCACGTACCGCAGGCTCGTGAAGGACGGCCTGGTCGAAGCCAGCTGGGGGGACGAGACCCAGGGCGGGAGGCGCAAGTACTACCGCATCACGGATGCCGGACGGGCCGTCTACGCCAGGAACGTCCAGGACTGGACGGCCACCCAAAACATCATCAACACGCTCCTGAACGTGAAAGGCGGCACGCCGTGAGCAACGCCGAGAACACCAACATCCACCGCTACCTTGACGAGGCCTTTGCCGGACGCCCCATGACGGCCGAGCTCCAGGACCTCAAGGAGGAAATCCGCTCCAACCTTGCGGCCCGCGTCGCGGAACTGCAGGGCGACGGCGCCACACCGCCGGAGGCGGAGGCAAGCGCCATCGCCGAGCTGGGGGACCTGGCGGAGATCATCGACGGCGAAACGGCGGGTCCCGCCACGGGTCCGGCCAACCAGGCCAGTGCGTTTGCCTTGAACAAGGTCACACCCAGGTCCGGATTCGTCATCGGCGTCGTCCTGCTGTCGCTTGCCGGCGTCGCCGCCCTGCTGTGGCTCTTCCTGATCCTGGGCACGGGCGAGGCGGGGGACAACGCCGCGGCATCGGCCGTTCTGGCCGGGCTGGTCCTGTGGCTGGCCACCGGCGCCATCACCGCATGGAGCCTGCGGCAGGAGACAAGCCAAAACTATCCCGTTCCGCTGCGCCGGGCCCTCGGATACGGTGCCGCGAGCGCCGCCGCGATGGCCGGACTCACCCTCATGGCCACGGTGGCCGTGGCGGGGATGGGCTTGCTGGTCGCCGGCGTCTTTGTCCTGCTTGGTGCCGTGGTGGGCTTCATCAAACTCGGCATTTCACAGACCAACCGCAAGAAGCCGTGGGTGCGCGCCGTCCAGCTCGGCTTCCAGGGCATGGACAAGTTCTCCGAGGATCCCGTCGCGGCGGCCCGCTTTGGCATCTACACGGCCGTCATCTGGCTCGTGGCACTGGCCGCCTTTGTGCTGCTCAGTTTCACGGCCGGGTTCGCCTGGTCCTGGCTGGCGTTGCTGGCCGGCCTCGTCGTCTTCATGATCGTCCTGGCCAGGATGCTGTTTCCGGCAGGGGACGCGGCGCCGCACCAGGCGAAGGAAAAATAGCACCACAGCAAAAAAGGAGGCGGCCCGGATGTTCGAGCACCCGGACCGCCTGCATCAACCATTGAGTCTCCCCGGCAGGGGACGTTGCGCTAACAACCTCAAGGCACACTTTAAGTTTACGGCAGCAACTCACTGCGACGGAGGCTCCCACCCAAGGAGCCAACCATGGCAAAGTCATCATCCCCTCCCGCGCTGGAAGCCACTGAACTGGTGAAAAGCTATTCCGCCGGGCGAGGCAAGCCTCGCATCCAGGCCCTTTCCGGGCTCAGCTTCGCCGTGGCGCCCGGCACCATATTCGGGCTGCTGGGGCCCAACGGGGCCGGCAAGTCCACCACCGTGAGGATTCTCTCCACCCTCTCCCGCGCCGACTCCGGAACAGCGACGGTTGCCGGGTTCGACGTCGGCCGCGACCCCGGGCGCGTCCGGCGCGCCATTGGCCTGGTCGCCCAAAAATCCGTCTGCGACCCCATGGACACCGGCAGGGAGAACCTGGTCCTGGCCGGCCGGCTGCAGGGCATGTCAGGGACCGCCGCCAAGGCGCGGGCCGCGGAACTGTTGGAGCGGTTCTCGCTGACAGGGGATGCCCACCGCCTCGTAAAGACGTATTCCGGCGGCATGGCGCGCAAGCTCGACGTCGCCCTTGGACTCATGCACCGGCCGCAGGTGTTGTTCCTGGACGAACCCACTACAGGCCTGGACCCGGAAGCACGAGCGGACATGTGGGCCGAGTTGGAGAACATGGCCCGCGCCGAGGAAATGACGGTTCTGCTGACCACCCACTACCTCGAGGAAGCCGACAGGCTGGCCAGCCGGCTGGCGATCGTGGACCACGGAAGGGTGGTGGTCCACGGCACGCCCGAGGAACTCAAGGACGCACTGCACGGCGACACGGTCGTCGTCGAACTGGCCGATACCGGCACGGATGCTGGACGGGCCAAAGAGGCGGCGGCGGGGCTGCTGCGGGAAGTCCTCAGCGACGGGAAGGTCCTGCGCGGCCGGGCCGATGCAGGGGCCGCCGCCCTACCGCAGCTCCTGGCACGCCTGGATGCGGCAGGCATCGCGGTGGCCTCGGCCACGGTTTCGCGGCCCAGCCTGGACGACGTCTACCTGCGGCACACCGGACACGCCTTTGCGGCCCAGGGCCACAGCCTGGAAACGGAGCGTGCGGCATGAGCGCCCTGACAGCCGCCACGCACACCGCCATGCTCACGGGCAGGGCCTTGCGGGGCTTTGCACGTTTCCCCCTGTACCTGGCGATGAACCTGATCCAACCCGTCATTTGGCTGTTGCTGTTTGGCCAGCTGTTCAAGTCGGTGGTCGATATCCCAGGCTTCACCGGCGGCGGCAACTACCTGGTGTTCCTGACCCCCGGCATTGTCATGATGATGGCCTTGTTCGGCAGCGCCTGGGCCGGGACCAGCTACATCCAGGACATGGACAGGGGAGTGATGGACAGGTTCCTGGCCTCGCCCACCAGCCGCGGGGCCATGATCGTGGCCACCATGGTATACCAGGCCGTGCTCACGGTGCTGCAGACCGTCGTCGTGGTTGCCGTGGCCTGGCTGGCCGGGGCAAGGTTCGACGGCGGCTGGCCGGGCCTGGCCGTGATGTTGCTCGCGGCCGTGCTGTTGACCTGCGTGTTTTCGGCATTCTCCAACGCCGTTGCGCTGCTGACCGGGGAGCAAACCGCCTTGATAGGCATCTCGCAGCTGATTTCCTTCCCGCTGATGTTCCTCAGCTCGGCCATCATGGACACCGGCCTGTCGCCGCAGTGGGTGCGCACGGTGGCCCGCTACAACCCGTTCGAATGGGCTGTTGCGGCCGGCCGTGGCGCCCTCCGGACGGCGCCGGACTTCTCGGCGGTCTGGACCAACCTGGGGTTGCTGGCGGGGGTGGCCGTGGTCATGTCATGGCTGGCCGTTCGGGCGTTTGGCGCCTACCAGCGTTCCCTGTAGGCGCACCGTCCAAGCGGCCCGGCCG
>JBAUMA010000208.1:0-1671 GCA_049578485.1 Specibacter sp. | reverse complement strand
GGTGGCCGCTTAGCAGCAGCACCTGAAAGAGGTTTGAAGACAATGTCGACCCCCACCAACAAGCAGGCCGCCGCCATCAAGGGGCGGTGGCAGGAACTGGGCCTGTGGTCCAGAATCGGCGTGTCCGCCGCCGCCCTCGTGGTGGTGCTTGCCGTGCTGGTCCTCGTGGCGCGGCTGCTCGTGGGGCTTGACCCCGTGGCCTCCTTCATCGAGACCTACCCGGGCCATTCCGAACTGCCCGACGGCGCGCCCGTGGGCATCCCGGCGTGGCTGGGCTGGCAGCACTTCATCAACATGTTCCTGATCCTGCTGATCATCCGCTCGGGCTGGCAGGTGCGCACCACCAAGCGCCCCGCCGCGCACTGGATCCGCAACAACAAGGGCCTCATCAAGACACCCGGCAACCCCACCAAGATCAGCCTGGACCTGTGGTTCCACCTGACCCTGGACGCGCTTTGGGTCCTCAACGGCATTGTGTTCATCGTGGTCCTGTTCGCCACGGGGCAGTGGATGCGCATTGTGCCCACCAGCTGGGATGTGTTCCCCAACGCCATCTCCGCCGGGCTGCAGTACCTCTCCCTTGACTGGCCCACCGACAACGGCTGGGTCAACTACAACGGCTTGCAGCTGCTGGCCTACTTCACCACCGTCTTCATCGCCGCCCCGCTGGCCATCGCCACGGGCCTGCGCATGTCAGGCGCCTGGCCCAAGAACGCCACCACGCTGAACAAGATCTACCCCATCCAGGCCGCCCGGGCCATCCACTTCCCGGTCATGCTGTACTTCGTGGCCTTCATTGTGGTCCACGTAACCCTGGTTCTGGCCACCGGCGCCCTGCGCAACCTCAACCACATGTACACCTCCAGCGACGTGGTCAACTGGTGGGGCTTTGGCATCTTTGCCGCCTCCCTGGTGGTCATGGCCGCGGCCTGGTTCCTGGCCCAGCCGCTGTTCCTGCGCCCCGTCGCATCCCTGATGGGCAAGGTCACCAAATAGCACGACGGCGGACGCCCCACCCTGGGTGCCCTGCCGTGGAGGGACGGCCACCGCCACCCCTCACCACTGAGGCCGCAATGACGCGGCACGAAGGAGGCACCCATGACAGCCCGCACCGACGAGCAGGACGCAATGGTGGAGATGGTGCGCGACTTTGCGGCCAACGCCATGGCCCCACACACGGCCGAATGGGATGAAAACAAGCACTTCCCCGTGGACGTGCTGGCTGAGGCCGGAACCCTGGGCATGGGCGGGATTTACGTGGGGGAGGAGCACGGGGGCTCCGGACTGAGTCGCAGCGACGCCGTGCTCATCTTTGAAGAACTGGCCGCCGTGGACCCCACGATCGCCGCCTACATCTCCATCCACAACATGGTGGCCTGGATGATCGACGCCTTCGGCAACCCCGAACAACGCGCAGCCTGGCTGCCGGGCATCACCGCCATGACGGAGCTGACCAGCTACTGCCTCTCCGAACCCGGCGTCGGCTCGGACGCCGCGGCGCTGACCATGCGCGCCGTCCGTGACGGAGACGACTACATCCTCAACGGGACCAAGCAGTTCATCTCCGGGGCCGGCTCCTCCGCCTGGTATTTGGTCATGGTCCGCACGGCAGATTTGGGCAGCCGGGGGATCACCGCCGTCGTTGTTCCGGCCGGCGCACCCGGGTTGAGC
>JBAUMA010000207.1:0-5889 GCA_049578485.1 Specibacter sp. | reverse complement strand
CGGCAACGCACGGTGGACTGTGGGGTGTCATGTCAGCCTAGGGCAGCCGATGTCCGGGCCCCAAGTTTTCGGGCAACAAAAAACCGCCCCAACACCGGTTGTTACCAGTGTTGAAGCGGTTTTTACCCTGTGCACCCCTCCGGACTTGAACCGGAAACCCATTGATTAAGAGTCAATTGCTCTGCCAATTGAGCTAGAGGTGCATCTTTCACTGCCGAGAACCACTTTGGTTTGTGTCCGCCGTGTTCTTTGCAACGACATGAAACTATACGGGGTTTTTGCCGGTGTGTGAAATCGAAAAGCGCCTTTTGGCTCATTTTGCGGTGCGGATCACTTTGACGAACGCCAAAAGTCGCGGAATCTGGGCGTTCCGGCGCCGAAAAGTCGTGCAGAAAATTTGCGCTCCCGGGCCCTAGGGCCGGACGGGACGAGCCCGCCACGCGAATCGGCCGGCAAGTTCGCGCCAAATTTGCGCGACCGGCGCCAACTCCAAACAGTGGCCCATCTCACTTTTCGGTCATAGACTGCCCCCATGAGCGTCGAGACCAATCCAGCAGACCAAGCAGCCCCAGCAGACGGGACGGTCGCGGCGAACCAAGCCGACGACGTCGTGCGCACCTCCGACGGCTTGCCGGACATCAAACCCCGCAGCCGGGTTGTCACGGACGGCATCCATGCCGCCCCCTCGCGTGGCATGTTCCGCGCCGTGGGCATGGGCGACGACGACTTCGCGAAACCGCAGATTGGCGTGGCGAGCTCGTGGAACGAGATCACCCCGTGCAACCTGTCCCTGAACCGTTTGGCCCAGGGCTCGAAGGAAGGGGTGTTCGCCGCGGGCGGGTTCCCCATGCAGTTCGGCACCATCTCGGTCTCCGACGGCATCTCCATGGGGCATGAGGGCATGCACTTCTCCCTGGTGTCCCGTGAGGTGATCGCCGACTCCGTGGAAACCGTCATGATGGCCGAGCGCCTGGACGGCTCGGTGCTGCTGGCCGGCTGTGACAAGTCCTTGCCCGGCATGCTCATGGCGGCGGCCCGGCTGAACCTGGCCAGCGTGTTCCTTTACGCCGGCTCCATCATGCCCGGCTTCGCCAAGCTCGAGGACGGTACAGAGAAGGAAGTCACGCTCATTGACGCCTTTGAGGCCGTGGGTGCCTGCGCCGCCGGCAAGATGAGCCTGAAGGACCTGGACTCCATCGAACGGGCCATCTGTCCCGGCGAAGGTGCCTGTGGAGGCATGTACACGGCCAACACCATGGCGTGCATCGGCGAGGCCTTGGGCATGTCCCTGCCCGGTTCGGCCGCCCCGCCCAGCGCCGACCGCCGCCGCGACATGTTTGCGCGCAAGTCCGGCGAGGCTGTGGTGAACCTCCTCAAGCAGGGCATCCGTGCCCGCGACATCATGACAAAGAAGGCCTTCGAGAACGCCATAGCCGTCACCATGGCCTTTGGTGGCTCCACCAACGCCGTGCTCCACCTGCTGGCGATCGCCCGCGAAGCAAACGTCGAGCTGACCCTCGATGACTTCAACCGCATCGGCGACCAGGTCCCGCACCTGGGCGACCTCAAGCCGTTCGGCCGCTACGTCATGTTCGACGTCGACAAGATCGGCGGCGTACCCGTCATCATGAAGGCACTGCTCGACGCCGGCCTCATCCACGGCGACTGCCTCACCGTCACAGGCAAGACCGTGGCCGAGAACCTGGCCGAGATCAACCCGCCGGATCCCGACGGCAAGGTGCTGCGGGCCATGAACAACCCCATCCACAAGACCGGCGGCATCACCATCCTGCACGGCTCCATGGCCCCGGAGGGTGCCGTCGTGAAGAGCGCGGGCTTCGACCTTGACGTGTTCGAAGGTACCGCCCGCGTCTTTGAACGCGAACAGGGCGCCCTCGACGCACTGGATAAGGGCGCCATCCACGCCGGCGACGTCGTCGTGATCCGCTACGAAGGCCCCAAGGGCGGCCCCGGAATGCGCGAAATGCTCGCCATCACCGGCGCCATCAAGGGCGCGGGACTGGGCAAGGATGTACTGCTACTCACCGACGGCCGCTTCTCCGGCGGCACCACGGGGCTGTGTATTGGCCACGTTGCCCCCGAGGCGGTCGACGGCGGGCCCATCGCCTTTGTGAGGGACGGCGACAAAATCCGCGTGGACATTGCCGCCCGCAGTTTTGACCTGCTGGTGGACGACACCGAACTTGCCTCCCGCAGGATCGGTTGGGAGCCGCTGCCGCCCAAGTTCACCACCGGCGTCCTGGCCAAGTACGCCAAACTCGTCAACAGCGCCTCCACGGGCGCATTCTGCGGGTGACTCTCGGGGTGACCACAGAGTGGACTGGGAGTCCACATGGTGAGATGAGGGGCGGGGCTGTTTGACACTCCGGAGCTGAAACCGAAAGACTACGGGTATGCAAATACAGCTCGTAGTCGTCCTTAGCTAGCGCGTGACGCAAAGTGGCCACACCCCAAGGCCATAATCCTCTGACATCCCAGAAGAAAACGTTGCTGAACGTGCATACCCCTCGATGAGAGCCTTGTTGGCTGCGAGGGTTTTTTTGTTTCCACCACCAGCGGTAACTCGTATTATGCGTCACTCACCCAAGAGCGCAACCATGAGAAGTATCTAAGAGCATGAGTTCCCCAAAGGAAGAACCGATGAGTAAAGGATCGCCCGCCAGCCCTGCGCTGATGGCAAGCAAGTCCTCAGGACACGGACCGCACGCAGGCAGCAGCACTGGCGCTGTCAGCCCCACCAGCCCGGCCACCGCCGTAGTCGGCCCCAACAATGTTGTGGCGCCCGTACAGATGCTCGGCTCGGAAGCAATTGTCCGCTCGCTCGAAGAGCTTGGTGTGAAGGACATCTTCGGTCTTCCCGGTGGAACGATCCTGCCCACCTACGATCCCCTCATGGCTTCCTCGCTGAACCACGTGCTGGTCCGGCACGAACAAGGCGCCGGCCACGCTGCCGAAGGCTACGCGATGGTCACCGGCCAGGTGGGTGTTTGCATCGCCACCTCCGGTCCCGGCGCCACGAACCTCGTCACGCCCATCATGGATGCGCATATGGACTCCGTACCGCTGGTGGCCATCACCGGACAGGTCTCCAGCGGCGTCATCGGCACCGACGCGTTCCAGGAAGCGGACATCGTCGGCATCACGATGCCGATCACCAAGCACTCCTACCTGGTGACCGATCCAAACGACATCCCCCGCGTCATGGCGGAGGCGTTCCACCTGGCCTCCACCGGCCGCCCCGGCCCCGTCCTGGTCGATATTGCCAAGGACGCGCAGCAGGCCATGATGACGTTCTCGTGGCCGCCCACCATCGAGCTGCCGGGCTACCGTCCGGTGTTCCGCGGCCATTCCAAGCAGCTGCGTGAAGCGGCCCGTTTGATCCGCGAAGCCAAGAAGCCCGTGCTGTACGTTGGCGGCGGCGTGGTCAAGTCCCATGCGTCCAAAGAACTCATGGAGCTGGCCGAACTGACCGGCATCCCCGTGGTCACCACGCTGATGGCCCGCGGCGCATTCCCTGACTCGCACCCCCTGCACGTCGGCATGCCCGGCATGCACGGCACCGTCTCCGCCGTCACCGCACTGCAGCAGTCGGACTTGCTGATCACCCTCGGCGCCCGGTTCGATGACCGTGTCACGGGAGTGCTCAGTAGCTTCGCCCCGTACGCCAAGGTGATTCACGCCGACATCGACCCGGCCGAAATCTCCAAGAACCGCACGGCCGACGTGCCGATCGTGGGCTCCGTCAAGGAGATCATCCCCGATTTGACCGCAGCGCTGAAGACCGAATTCGCCGAGCACGGCAAACCCGAGCTGGGCGACTGGTGGGCGTTCCTGGGCAACCTGCGCGACACCTACCCGCTGGGCTGGACCGAACCCGAAGACGGGCTCATGTCCCCGCAGCGGGTCATTTCCCGCATCGGCGCACTGACCGGCCCCGAAGGCGTCTACGTGGCCGGAGTTGGCCAGCACCAGATGTGGGCCGCGCAGTTCATCAAGTACGAACGCCCCCACGCCTGGCTGAACTCCGGCGGTGCCGGCACCATGGGCTACTCGGTGCCCGCCGCCATGGGCGCCAAGGTGGGCAACCCGGACCGCGTGGTTTGGGCCATCGACGGCGACGGCTGCTTCCAGATGACCAACCAGGAACTGGCCACCTGCCGGATCAACAACATTCCGATCAAGGTTGCCATCATCAACAACTCCTCCCTGGGCATGGTGCGCCAGTGGCAGACGTTGTTCTACGACAGCCGCTACTCCAACACCGACCTGAACACGGGCCACGAGACCATCCACGTCCCGGACTTCGTGAAACTGGCCGACGCCTACGGTTGCGTTGGCCTGCGGTGCGAGCGGGCCGAAGACATCGACGCCACCATTGAGGCCGCCCTGGCCATCAACGACCGCCCCGTGGTCATTGACTTTGTGGTCAGCCCGGACTCCATGGTGTGGCCGATGGTCCCCTCCGGCGTCAGCAACGACCAGATTCAAGTAGCCCGGAACATGACCCCGGTGTGGGAAGAGGAGGACTAGAAAATGACACGACATACCCTTTCCGTCCTGGTTGAGGACAAGCCGGG
The DNA here is from genome assembly GCA_049578485.1 of Specibacter sp. Taxonomy (GTDB): domain Bacteria; phylum Actinomycetota; class Actinomycetes; order Actinomycetales; family Micrococcaceae; genus Specibacter. The sequence continues at coordinate 1,291 of JBAUMA010000207.1, read as the reverse complement.
CGTGCTGACGCGTGTTGCCAGCATGTTTGCCCGCCGCGCTTTCAACATCAACTCCCTGGCCGTTGGCCCCACCGAAGTCCCCGGGGTGTCCCGGATGACCGTTGTGGTCGATGCCAAGGGTGACTTGATTGAACAAGTCACCAAACAGCTGAATAAACTGGTCAACGTCATCAAGATTGTTGAACTTGTTTCAGATAATTCCGTGCAACGGGACCACATCCTGGTCAAGGTACGCGCGGATGCCGCCACGAGGCTGCAGGTCACCCAAGCCGCAGATCTCTTCCGCGCCTCAGTGGTTGACGTGTCCACAGACTCGTTGACCATTGAAGCCACGGGGCATCCGGACAAGCTCTCGGCGCTGCTGAACGTGCTGGAACCCTTTGGCATTCGCGAGATCGTGCAATCGGGCACCTTGGCCATCGGACGGGGATCCCGATCCATGAGCGACCGGGCACTGCGCGCTTCCTAGCGCCCCTGCGGCCACCCGTGGCCGCAACAAATGATTTGCAAACTAAGCACCACAACACCATTTACCAAGGAGCTACACAGTGACTGACATGTACTACGACGACGACGCCGACCTCTCCATCATCCAGGGTCGCAAGGTCGCCGTCATCGGCTACGGCAGCCAGGGCCACGCCCACGCACTGAGCCTGCGCGATTCCGGTGTTGACGTGCGCGTCGGACTGAAGGAAGGCTCCAAGTCCCGCGCCAAGGCCGAAGCCGAGGGCCTGCGCGTCCTCAGCGTCGCCGAAGCCACGGCAGAAGCCGACCTCATCATGATCCTGACTCCGGACCAGGTCCAGCGCTTCGTCTACGCAGAGGACATTGCACCCAACCTGAAGTCCGGCGACGCCATCTTCTTCGGCCACGGCTTCAACATCCGCTTCGGCTACATCACCCCGCCGGCCGACGTCGACGTCGCCCTGGTCGCCCCGAAGGCTCCGGGCCACACCGTGCGCCGCGAATTCGAAGCCGGCCGCGGCATCCCCGACCTGATCGCCGTCGAGCAGGACTTCACCGGTGGCGCCAAGGCCCTGGCCCTGTCCTACGCCAAGGGCATCGGCGGAACCCGCGCCGGCGTCATCGAAACCACCTTCACCGAAGAGACCGAAACCGACCTCTTCGGCGAGCAGGCTGTTCTCTGCGGCGGCACCTCGCAGCTGGTCCAGTACGGCTTTGAAGTCCTGACCGAAGCCGGCTACAAGCCGGAAATCGCCTACTTCGAGGTCCTGCACGAGCTCAAGCTCATCGTTGACCTCATGTGGGAAGGTGGCATTGCCAAGCAGCG
>JBAUMA010000206.1:0-1607 GCA_049578485.1 Specibacter sp. | reverse complement strand
GTTGAGCACCAGCGTGTCGATCGTGCAGTCGATGAAGGAGACGCGCTCCAGGGTTGCCGTGCCGGCATCCAGCTCCTCGATGTGCACGTCGCGGAACATGACGTCCTTGATCTTGGCGCGGCGCAGGTTCAGGTAGCCGAGCTTGGCGCGCTCAAAAAGCACCGAGCGGAACGTCGCCCCGTAGAGTTCGGCCGAGCCGATGCGTCCACCGACCACAGCGGTGTTCCACCAACCCGATTCGGGGGCCTCGAGCACCGGCGCATTGACCTCCTCGATGCGGCAGTCGCCGAAGGTCACCCGGGCCATCGGGGCGCCCTGCAGCGCCACGGAACGGAAGATGCACTCGGTGAAGACGGTGTCCTCGAGGTCCACGCCGTCGGCGTCGTCGGAGTCGAAGAGCAGCCCCTCGGCACGCCCGTCGAGATCCAGCCCTGTCAGGTCGCCCGATCCTTGCGTGGTCGGTTCCTTAAAGGCAGGCAAACGGGGTGCTTTCACGGGTGCAGACATGGGCATTAGTTTATGTTGCCCCGGGCGCCCGGCGTCGCCAGGGGGCGCGTTGCATTTCTCACCCGCCGGCGGCTTGACGAACCGGGGGCCGTCGCCTCCCATCCCGGGCGGCAACACAACTTGCAACGCAAGCACCAACACCAAGGGGGCGGAACCCCGCCGGGGTTTCGGGAATGGGATTCATTCCTTTCGCCCCTGCGTCGGTTCCGCCCCCAGAGTGGCTACGGCTTGCCGGCCGGGTTGCAGCTAGCTTGTGGCTCCCGTGCTCGGCTCGTCCTCCGGCGCCAACGCGCCCTCAAGGGGTGCGCCTCCGCCGGCGTGCGCGTTGTCGTCCTCCACCGGGCCGGCGAATTGCGACTGGTACAGGCGGTAGTAGGCGCCGCGGACCGCAAGCAGTTCGCTGTGGTTTCCCTGCTCGACGATCTTGCCTTCCTCCATCACCAGGATGGTGTCGGCATCGCGGATCGTGGAGAGGCGGTGCGCGATCACGAAGCTGGTCCGGTCGCTGCGCAGCGCAGCCATGGCGTGCTGCACCAGCAGCTCGGTGCGGGTGTCCACGCTCGAGGTGGCCTCGTCCAGGATCAGCAGCGACGGGTTGGCGACGAAGGCGCGGGCGATGGTGATCAGCTGCTTCTCGCCGGCCGACACGTTGGTGCCCTCCTCGTCGATGACCGTCTCGTAGCCGTCCGGCAGCGCGCGGACGAACCTGTCAACGAAGGTGGCCTTGGCCGCCGCGTAGACCTCCTCGTCCGTGGCGTCGAGGCGTCCGTAGCGGATGTTCTCCATGATGGATCCGCCGAAGAGCCATGCATCCTGCAACACCATGCCCACCTTGGAACGCAGGTCGGCACGCGAAATCGCGGTCACGTCCACGCCGTCCAGGGTGATGCGCCCGGAGTTGAGCTCGTAGAAGCGCATCACCAGGTTCACCAGCGTGGTCTTGCCCGCGCCGGTGGGGCCCACGATGGCCACCGTGTGGCCCGGGTGCGCCTCGAAGGACAGGTCCTCGATCAGCGGCTTGTCCGGCGAGTAGGAGAAGCTGACGTTCTCGAACTCGACGTGGCCGTCGGTGCGGGCCGGCAGCTTGTCCGTGACGGTGT
>JBAUMA010000205.1:0-5079 GCA_049578485.1 Specibacter sp. | reverse complement strand
ATTTCGAAGTACCAGGCCCGCGCCACGAAACCCCACGGCCCCACCCAAGCAGCCCACCTGACCATTCAAGTCATCCAGCCCAAAACAGGCGTGACAACAGAACCCCTACGCTAACTTCACGGCATTGGTACTAGCGGGCCAGCATGCCCCACAGCAGCCAAGCCGAGAACACTGCGGAGACTGCAACCACCGCCGCCATTCCGGTGAGCCAAACAAACGACGGCACTCCCGTGGAGCGGGCCAGGATGTAGGCATCGGAGCTGGCGATGTGGTTGCGGCGGCGGGTGTGGACAGCGGCCACCTTGAACCAGTCGCGCACCGATCCCACGCCGAGGGCAATGCCGAGCGCCAGGACGGCGTAGCTGACGGCGGTGGGGTCGGCGAACATCACCAGCGCCTGTGCCACGGCCGCACTGGCCAGGGCCACCACGATCCCGGTGAAGTTGCGCAGGAAGATCAACGCCACCAGCAGAACCAGTGCTCCGACTGATGCTGCGGCCCCGGCCCAGCCCGCGGACACGGACCACACCAACGCCGCGCCCACCACGGCCGGTGTGGGGTAGCCCCAGAACCCCGACCATACGGCGCTGAAGCCTCGGCGTCCGCTGCTGACCAGCTGGCCCGAATGGTCAAGGCCGATCTTCAGCCCGTGCACCACCCGCCCGGTCATGAGGGCTGCAAAGGCGTGTCCAAGCTCGTGGACAAACGTCACGTACAGCCCAAACCAGCGCCAGGTCACGCGCGGAATGCTCAACGCCACGGCCGCGGCCACGATCCCCAACAGCACCCCCAGCGGCACGGAGGGTGCATCGGTGCGGACAAATCCCGCCAGCACGGCCTGCCACCAGGTGGTCACTGCATTAGCCGGTTCCATAATCATCACGCAGGAAGCCTATGCGAGAATCCTGTGCGCGGCGCTGTCCGCCTCCGGACTGCGCCCACCGTGAAACCCCTTGCCTGGGAGCAATGTAAGGGGTTGGCTGGATCGCATGGCACACATCCTGATTCTTGGCGGCACCGCATGGCTGGGCCGGACCATCGCCGCGCAGGCTCTCGCGGCCGGACACTCCGTCACTGCCCTGGCCCGCGGCGAATCCGGCGAATTCCCGGAGGGGGCGGCCGCCGTCGTGGTGGACAGGGACGGGGCCAATCCCTATGCCGCTGTGGCGGGGCGGGAGTGGGACGTGGTGGTGGAGCTGACCTGGAGGCCGGCCCACGCCGGGGCTGCCGCGGCCGCTGTCCTGGCCAGGAACTGGGTTTTTGTATCCTCATGCTCGGTGTACGCCGACCATTCCGTGCCGGATGCCAGGGAGGATGCGGCCTTGCTGGCACCCTTGGGTGCGGCTGCCGAGTACGCACCGGAGCTGTACGGAGAGGCAAAGTCCGGCTGCGAGAAGCTGGTGATGGAGGCCCGCGGCGGCAAGGCCCTGCTGGTCCGCCCCGGCCTCATTGGCGGGCCGGGCGATCCAAGCGGACGCAGCACGTATTGGCCGCTGCGGCTGGCGGATCCGCGGCAACGGGTGCTGGTCCCGGACGGCGACGGCCCGGCGTACCGCCAACATGTCCAGATCGTTGATGTCCGGGACCTGGCCGCGTTCATCCTCACCGCGGGGCTGGCAGGGCGTGCCGACGCCGTGAATGCCATGGGCCTGGCGATCCCCCTTGTGGATGCCCTCGCTGCGGCGCGCGAGGCCGCCCAAACCAACAACCAGTTGGTGCAGTATCCGCTGTCCCGCATGGAGGACGACGCCGTTGCCCCCTGGAGCGGGCCACGTTCCCTGCCGTTGGTGCTGCCGATGGAGCCGGACTACGCCGGTTTTGCGCGCCGCAGTGACGCCCTGGCAGTGGAATGGGGACTCGTGCGCCGGCCCCTGGCGGAGACGTTTGCGGACATCATCGCTGATGATGAACCGTGGGCAGGGCGGCAGCTGGCGTCCGGACTGAGTGCTGCGGACGAGGCCGCACTGATCAGAGGGCTTTCCGGTTGACAAGCCGACACCACCCCGTGCAACACTGGAATGGTTCTGTCTCCTCCGTGAGGAATATCCGTTGAAGCTTTTGGTCGCCTTCGCCTAACCGGCGCCGCAGCGACGCACGCCCGCCCTCATTGAGGCCGCGTGCGGCTCCCGGCGCATTCGCCACCAGGGAGACCAAATGCAGAACACCCACCCCATTTCGCTGTCCCATGTCACTTTTTCGTGGCCGGACGGTACGAACGTCTTCACCGGCCTCACCACAAACTTCACTGCGGGACGCACAGGCCTGCTGGGCCCCAACGGCACCGGCAAAACAGCCTTGTTGCGCCTGATTGCCGGCGAACTAGCGCCCGACGGCGGCACCGTGGCAACGGCGTCGAACGTCTCCTACCTGCCGCAAAAGTTGACGCTGCGCACCGGCCAGAGCGTCGCGGAACTGCTCGGCCTGGCCGCAAAACGGCGTGCCCTGGTGTCGGTGCTTGCCGGAAACGGCATTTCCGAAGACTTTGAGCTCATCGGCGACGACTGGGATATTGAGGAACGCGCCGTTGCCCTGCTGGCCGGGTACGGACTGCCGGCGGCCGGACCGGAGTTCCTGGACCGCACCGTCGGCACCCTGTCCGGCGGCGAGACCATGATCGCTGCGCTGGCCGGGCTGGAACTGGCCGGCCGGCCCATCACCTTGCTCGACGAGCCCACCAACAACCTGGACCGCACGGCACGAGCCCGGCTGTATGCTGCGGTCGAACGGTGGCGCGGAACGCTCGTGGTGGCCACGCACGACAAGGCTTTGCTGGAACGCGTCGACGCGATCGCCGAACTCCGCCCCGTCCGCAGCCGCACCCATGCCGGCGTGCGGGTGGAGCTGGTGAGGCACGGCGGAAATTGGGACACGTACGTTGCCGAGGTGGCGGCGGAGCGCGAAACAGCCGAACGCCTGGTGCGCGACGCCGTGGCCCGGCTCGCCGCCGAGAAGCGCCAGCGCATTGAGGCCGAAACCAAGATTGCCAGGCGTGCAAAACAGGGACGCAAGGCGGCGGACAGCCTGCCGAAGATCCTGGCCAACGAGCTGCGCAAGCGGGCCGAGGAGTCGGCCGGGAAGATGCGCGGCACCATGGGGGACAGGGAGAGTGACGCCGCAGCGGCCCTGGCCGATGCCCGCGGCGCCGTCCCATCGGAGACCAGGATTCGCATCGAACTGCCCGGTACGACGGTTCCCGCAGGCCGGACGGTGCTGGATGTGCCCGCATCCGTTGCCACCCTGGGTGAACTGCACGACGGGGGGACTCCCGTGGCGCCCGACTCCCGCCTGTTGGTCCGCGGGCCGGAGCGCGTGGTGCTGTCCGGGCCCAATGGCGTGGGCAAGACGACGCTGCTCAATGCCCTAGGTGCGCTCGCCGCAGTCCCCGTCGGGTACTTGCGGCAGCGAATCGGTTCCGCCGGGGATTCCTGGGAAGGGCTCGATGACGCACTATCGGTCATTGACAACGTCCGCGGCGTCACCCCGGTGGTCGTGCCCCGGGGGAGTGAGGCAGCGGGTGCGTCCTTGTCCGAGGTGCGGCAGCAGCTGGCCAAGTTCCACTTCCGGGGCGAGCTGGTAAACCAAGCAGTGGGCGAGCTGTCCGGTGGCGAGCGGTTCCGCGTTGCCTTGGCGAAGATCCTGCTGGCACAGCCTGCGCCTCAGCTGCTGCTGCTGGACGAGCCCTCCAACAACCTGGACCTCGCGTCCACGGAACAACTCGTCTCAGCGCTGGCCGACTTCAAGGGGGCGTTGATTGTCTCGAGCCACGACGAGGCCTTCCTGGACTCCTTGGCCCCGCAACGGCAGTGGGAATTGCGCCGGTGAACCGGAACCTGACGGCAGAGTCCCCGGTAGGCTGACAAATGTGACTCAACCCATTGCAACGCCTCCCCGTTTTCAACTGACCTTGCGCAAACCCTGGTTGGGCTGGTTCCCCAAGCCGACCGTCGTCGTCAATGGCATGGCGCAGCCAACGCAATGGGGAACACGGAACTGGAAGGTGCCAGGAGAAGGCACCGCCACAGTGAGAATCTTCCTGTTCAACCGGATGTGGAAGTTTGGCGAGGTGGTGTTTGAGGTTGAGCCGGGGACCTCGGAGGCACTGCTGTATTCGGCGCCCTGGCTGCCGTTCGGTCCGGGCCGGATCCGCCCCGGACAGTAAGGGGGGCCGGCGGTCGAGCTTGTCGAGACCCCGGGTCTCGACTACCGGGGCCCAAGCTCGACCACCGGGTCGGCGCGGTCACCGGGCGGCGAGGAGCCCGCCCAGGAGGGCGCCGTCGTCGACCTCCAATCCGCGCGACGCGAACCAGGTGCACATGTTCCTGCAGTCGCGGGCCAGCAAATCCGCGGCCTGCAGGTTTCCGGCCAAGTCCACCAGCTGGGGCAGGTCGATGACGACGAGGCGGTCGCCCGCGGCCAGCACGTTGTACGGGGACAAGTCTCCGTGGGCGAAGCCCATCCTGGCGAACGCCGTCATGGCATCCACCAGTTGTTCCCAATATCCGGCCAGGCGCTCGGGGCTGGGATGGACGGACTGCAACCTCGGCGCGGCAACGCCGGGATTTCCCGGATCCTCGATGAACTCCATCATGATCTCGGTCCCCGAAATTTGCACAGGATATGGCACGGGTATGCCATTTTCGTGGGCCATGCGCAGGTACGTCCACTCGGCGTCCGCCCAGCGGGCTGCCTCCATCTCACGGCCGTACGTGCTGCCGTTTTTGATGGCCCGGGCATCGCGCGAACGCCGCACGGTGCGGCCCTCCGTATATGCAGAGGACCGATGGAACAGGCGCTGCTCCGACGAACGGTAACGCTTGGCCGCCAACAAGGCGCTGCGCGATTCGGTGGCGCGCTCCACGAGGAACACATCCGCCTCCTTGCCGGTTTTCAGCACGCCAAGCTCGGTGTCAATGGCGCCGGCGTCCTCGATCACGAACTCCGGATACGGCAGGGGCCCCCGCATGAGCTTTTCCAAATCGGGCCAGGTGGACCAGCGCTGGTTCTCGGCCAGGGAATCGTCGAGGATGTTCCAGTCGGCCGAGCGCGGATCGGACCCGTACGTATCGGCATTGCCCCACG
>JBAUMA010000204.1:0-2012 GCA_049578485.1 Specibacter sp. | reverse complement strand
GCGTCAACCCATCCCGGGCGCACAGGGCGTCGCGGGCGTCGGCTCTCACGGGCACGGCCGCCAGTGCCAAGCCAAGCACGGCCGCGGTGGGCAGGTCCTTGAGCGAGTGCACGGCCACATCGACGCGGCCGTCGAGCACGGCGGCGCGCAGCTCGGCGGCAAAAACGCCGGTGCCGCCCATTTGGGACAGCGGGCCGGTCAGGACGTCGCCGTCGGTCTTGATGGTCACGAGCTCGGACTCAAAGCCGCCGACGGCGCTGAGCTGGTCGGTAATTTGTTGGGTCTGGCTCAGGGCCAGCTTGCTTCCGCGGGTTCCAATTTTCACAGTGTGTATTATCCCTGTTGCGGCGCGCTAGCGGCTATTCCCGGCACCGGCGGTGACCAAGCCAACCGGGCTGCCCACCTCGGAAATGACGGGCTTTTCGCCGCGGAAGTTGGCGCAGCAGCCGGGGTTGCAGACGTCGTACCACGGGCCCAACTTGGTCATGGCGGGGCGTTCGGCGATGTTGTTTTCGATGGTGCGTTCGCAGATCATGTCCACCAGCCCGGTGACGAACTTGTGGTGCGTGCTGGGTGTGGGGGCGCGGTCAAAGGCCAGGCCCAACTCGGCGCAGGTCTCGGCAGCCTCTGTATCCAGGTCCCACAGGACTTCCATGTGGTCGCTGACAAAGCCCAGCGGGACCACCACCACGCCCTTGGTGCCGGCCTCGGCCAGCTCGGCGAGGGCATCGTTGATGTCCGGTTCCAGCCACGGCACGTGGGGGGCGCCGGAGCGGGACTGGTACACCAGCGACCAGTCCTGGGCCGGGTCGACGCGCGCCATGACGGCCTCGGCGGCGGCCAGGTGCTGGGCCACGTAGGCCGAACCTTCGGCAAACTCGCGCAACTCAAGCTCGGAGCGGCCGGAAGCCTCGGCGTCGCGGGTGGGGATGGAGTGCGTGGCGAACAGGACGTGCACGGGCGCCTCAGGGGTGTCCGACGCCGCCACGGCAGCGCGCACGCGCTCCAGGGACGCTGCGGTGCCCTCGATGAAAGGCTCCACAAAGCCGGGGTGGTCAAAGTACTGGCGCACCTTGTCCACGGCAAGCTTGCCGTCCAGGCCCGTCTCGGTCAGCGCCATGCCAATGTCCTCGCGGTACTGACGGCAGCTGGAGTAGGACGAGTAGGCGCTCGTGGTGACCATCAGCAGGCGGCGGTGGCCGGCGTCGTACGCACCTTGCAGGACCTCGGGGATGTAAGGGTCCCAGTTGCGGTTGCCCCACAGCACGGGCAGCTCGATGCCACGGGCGGCCAGTTCGGCCTCCAACGCGGCCTTGAGCGCACGGTTTTGGGCGTTGATGGGGCTGATGCCGCCGTTTTTGCGGTAGTGGTGGCTGACCTCTTCGAGGCGCTCATCCGGGATGCCGCGGCCGCGGGTCACGTTGCGCAGGAACGGGATGACATCGTCCTGGCCTTCGGGGCCGCCAAAGGAGGCCAACAGGATCGCGTCGTAATGCGCCGGTGCGGAGACGGGGGCGGTCATCGCAGGACCTCGGCAAGCTCGTCGGCAGAGATGCGCCGTCCCGTGTAGAACGGCACTTCCTCGCGGACGTGGAGGCGGGCGTCGGAATAGCGCAGGTGGCGCATCATGTCGACCAGGTCGGTGAGGTCGTCGGCTTCCAGGCCCAGCAGCCATTCCCAGTCGCCCAGGGCAAACGCGGAGACGGTGTTGGCCTGGACCTGCGGGAATTCCCGGCCCAGCATGCCGTGCTCGCGGAGCATGCGGCTGCGGTCCTCGGCGGGCAGGATGTACCAGTCGTAGGAGCGCACGAACGGGTAGACGCAAACCCAGCCCTTGGGCTCGTTCGGTCCCATGTAGCTGGGGGCGTGGCTCTTGGCGAACTCTGCCTCGCGGTGCACGCCCATGGCGGACCAGGCGATCTCGGTGGCCGAGAAAAGGTCCGTGCGGCGGATGTGGCGCACTGCCTGCTGGAGCCCCTCGGGGTTGGGGCCGACCAGCCAAATCATGACGT